>CBKWFZ010000027.1:0-12636 GCA_966673785.1 uncultured bacterium | reverse complement strand
CTGTGGTTGTTTTGATCAGGCCGGCCTGGTCCTGATATCCGGTGAGGGCGAGACCCGCTTTGTAGCTTAGCGGTACCTGCAAATTCATCGTAGCCGTCTGGGGCGCACCCTCGAAACCCGACCATTGTTTCCGGTAGTTCAGGTGGAGCTCGGTGTACCCCGAGGGCGCAATGAACGACGGATTGTATAAGAATGGATTAATGTAGTAATGGTTGTATATCAGGTTTTGTTGCGCCTCAAGTGCAGTGCACGCGGTGATCCACAAGAGGAGCAGGAGAGGGTACTTTTTCAATTTCATCACTTGAGCCTTGCTATTGTTACGCTACCTTTTTTCGAAACCTTTCCATTACACCGGATCACATAGAAGTATGCACCATCCGGGAGAGGCTGACCATTGTACGTTCCGTTCCATGGAACGGGATAACCAACAGACGTGTACACCTTCTGTCCCTGCCTGTCGTACACGATGATCTCACAACCATCGAGCAGGAACGCGTTTTCGATAATCCAGGTTTCAGATTCAAGGTCGCCCTTCTGGTCTGGTGAGAAAAGTTTTCTCGGTTTAATGGCAGGGTCTTCCTCGAGAACGCTTATGGAAATATTGTCAGAGGCCGTATTACCTTCGGCATCCGTTACCGTCAGAACGAATTCGTAAATACCAGCAGCAAGATTTTCAAGGTTGAGGATATTCTCTGCGGCCGGGTCGAAATTCAACGGGTCGCCCACCGTTTGCTGCCATTGATAAGAAGTGATCAGACTTTCCTCCGAGGATGCGCTGGCTTCAAGAACCACGCTGTTCGTCGGTAACTGAATCTGAATGTCATCGCCAAGACTTACGACTGGCGGATTAGTAACAACGGGAGCGCTAAACACAGTCACGTTGACGTCATCTGCATCGCTCATGCCCTGATCGTCGGTTACCGTCACGCGGAACACGTAAGATCCTTCAACAAGGTCGCTAAGCCCAAGCGCAGCCTGATCCTGGTTCTGCATAGTCGCAGCCGGCCCGGACACCTTTTCCCAGAGGAATGTCACACTCGCCGGATCCTCGTCCTGAACCGTGGCGGTTAGCGTGAGCGAATTGTCAGGAAGGTCCAGTGTTCTGTCACCGCCCGCGTTCGCAACAGGCGGGAGATTGATATCGGCAGGAAGAACGCTTACCTGAACGAGGTCTTCGTGCGATGCGCCATCGTCATCCGTTACCGTAAGCCTGAACGTATAAGTCCCCGCCATCAGATCGCTCAGTGACAAATCCGGTGACTGTGTTCCCGTCATGGTTACGGATGGACCACTTACTTTTTCCCACAGGTAGGTCGCGATCGTACCGTCAGCATCCGAACCGGATCCATTGACCACGATAGCATTATCGGGCAACTTTACGGTTTTATTCGGCCCCGCGTTAGCAAGTGGAGGCTGATTCGTATTGGCAGGGTTTACTGTAACGATGATCTCGTCAAAAGCAGTTGCTCCGTCGTCATCAGTAACCGTGAGGCGGAATCGGTATGACCCGGCTGCAAGCCCGGTCACACTGGTGAACAGTGTCGACGGCGTCGCAATAGTTGCTGCACCTCCCGCTTCCTGTGTCCATGCAACCGTTACCACCGATCCATCGCTATCGGAAGCGGTTCCGCTCAGCGACACCGATGAAGCCGGCTCGAAGATCGTGATGTTGGTACCCGCATTCACAACAGGAATACTGTTCACGGTGGCTGGCAATACGGTAACCGTCACGTCGTCGGTATCTTTTGCTCCGTCGTCATCAGTAACCTCGAGACGAAAGACATAAGAGCCTTCCACGAGATCGCTCACACTCGCCGATGCCTGGTCTGCCTGCGCGATTGTAACGCCTGGTCCAGACACTTTAATCCAGCTATAAGCTGTGATCGAGCCGTCGCCGTCGCTACCCGACCCCACAAGGGTCGTGATGGAGGTTGGCAGTGTTATCGTTTGGTCAGCGCCTGCATTGGCTACCGGCGCTTCATTGGTGGCGACCGGATTCACCGTGACTCTCACATCGTCGGAATCGATAGCACCCTGATCATCCGTAACGGTAAGTCTGAACACGTAGGTTCCACTTACCATTGCGGATACCGATAGCGTTGGAGTTGCCGCGTTCGCCAGTGTTGCTGCTGGTCCGGATAATTGCACCCACAAATAACTCGCAACTGATCCGTCTGGGTCGCTTCCCGAGCCAAACAGGTTGACGTTATCCAGCGGAAGCGTTATGGTTTTGTCAGCCCCGGCGTTCGCGACAGGGCTTTGATTGGTTGTGGCAGGGAAGACCGTCACTTTCATGTCATCGCTCGCTGTGAGTCCGCCATTGTCAGTTACCGTTAAGCGGAAAACATATGAACCTTCAACGAGATCGGAGAGCAGGAGCGTCGGTGTAGTTTGTCCGTTCAGCGTTACCGCCGGACCGCTGACTTTTGTCCACGCGTATGACGCAATGGAACCATCAGGATCAGATCCGGTGCCGGTCACATCCAGCGTATTCAGCGGAAGCGTGATTGTCCTGTCACTTCCGGCATTTGCCACCGGAGCCTGATTGGTTGCCGCGGCGTTAACGGTCACGGCTACATTGTCGTTGGCAGTTGCGCCTTTGTCATCGGTGACGGTCAGACGAAAGACATAAACCCCTTCAACGAGATCAGCCAGTGAAACCGTCGGGAATCCTGCGTTGCTTATTGTTACCGCAGGCCCACTGACTTTCGTCCATGCATATGTTATGATACCACCGTCAGCATCGCTTCCGGAGCCGGTTAGGTTTAATGAATTCACAGGCAAGGTCAGCGTTCGGTCCGGTCCGGCATTTGCGACCGGAGGTGTGTTTACGGCTGCAGCCAGAACCGATACTGAAACATCCGCAGAAGCGGAAAGTCCCTTGTTGTCGGTCACCGTTAAACGCATGATGTAAGTACCTTCAACCAGGTTCGACAACGAGACAGTAGGCGTGGCTGCGTTGGCAAGCGTTGCGGCCGGACCACTCACTTTTACCCACTGGTATGTTGCGATCGATCCGTCCGGGTCGGTTCCCGAGCCTTCAAGGTTGATTGCGTTTACGGGAAGCGTGATCGTCTTGTTGGTACCCGCGTTTGCCACCGGAGGCTGGTTCACCGTGGCTTCGTTCACGATCAGACGTGCTTCCGCGTATGCGGTTGAGCCATCATCGTCGGTAACGGTTACGCGGAACCAGTACGTTCCTGCGACCGATACCGTTACCGTTACGGTTGGTGTCATATCATTCGCAAGCGTCGCTGTCGCGGGACCGCTTACCTGTGTCCATACGTAATTGGTAATTGATCCATCCGGATCGGCGCCCGTTGCGGTGAACGTCGTCTTGTTCAGCGGGAACGTGATGTTCCGGTTGGTATTTATCGTGACAGAAGGCGCCAGGTTGACGGAGTTAACGATAACCTTCACCTGATCATTTGAAGTTCCGCCATCATCATCGGTAACCAGTAAATTGAACACGTAGGTACCTTCGAGGAGGTCAGAGACCAGCGTGGATGCTGCCGATGGTGTTCCCAGCGTTGCCGTTGAAGGGCCACTCACCTGGCTCCATGAATACGACGCGATCGTTCCATCGGCATCACTAGCCGAGCCGTTGAGTGTAGTGGAGTTCGTCGGTAGATTAATGGTGATGTCCGTACCTGCATTGGCGATCGGATCCTGATTGATCGCAGTTACAGTGACCTGAACCTGATCAGAATCGGTTGCACCCTTGTCGTCGGTGACGGTGAGGCGGAATACATAAATGCCTTCAACAAGGTCGGCAATCTGAAGAACAGGCGTGTCGTCGTTGGATAAGGTAGCTGCGGGGCCGCTTACCTTTTCCCACAGATATGAATCGATCGTGCCGTCAGGGTCCGTACCGGAACCGGTAATGTTTCCGCTGGATACGGGCAACGTGATGAGCAGATCACCACCTGCGTTAGCCTGAGGACTTTGATTGACAAGTTCGGGTTGAACAGTTACCGAAACTTCGTCTGATGCGGCGGCACCGTCATCGTCGGTGACAGTTACGCGGAAGACGTAAGATCCGGCTTCCATACCGCTAACGGTAAGCGAAGCTGTGCTTTCGCCCGAGAGGGTATGGGTTCCACCACTGATTAATTCCCATGCATAGGTCGCTATAGTTCCGTCGTCGTCGGAAGCGGCCGCATTCAGATTGACCGAACTTGTTGGAAGTTGAATGGATCTGTCCGCGCCTGCCGATACCGTTGGCGGTGAATTCGTTCCGCTGGCTTCAACCTGCACAACAACTTCATCCGAACTTGTGGATCCCGAGTTGTCAGTAACGGTGAGCTGGAACGTGTAGCTGCCTTCTACAAGGTCTGATACCAGCGTCGAGGCATTCGCGGGGTTTTCGATTACCGCCGTGGATGGTCCGCTTAACATTACCCACGCGTACGTTGCGATTGATCCGTCAGGATCGAATCCTGATCCCGCAAGGGTAGCCGAATTCGTGGGAAGTATGATTGAAATATCAGCTCCGGCGCTTGCAACGGGAGATTGATTAGCCGCAACCACCGTAATGGTCGCAACGTCGGAAGCAGTCGCGCCTGTGTTATCCGTAACCACTAGCTGGAACTTATAAATACCCGCTACCAGATTGGTGAGCAACAGCGTGCTCGACGTGGTATTTGCCATTGAAACTGAGGGGCCACTTACCTTGGTCCACGCATAGCTTGCAATTGAACCGTCGCTGTCGCTGCCGGAACCGGTGAGACTGGTACTGTTCGTTGGAAGATTAATGGTCTTGTCACCGCCTGCATTTGCCACGGGCGGCGTATTAACGATAGCCGGATTGACGACTACCGATACATCATCCAGCGCTGTTGCGCCCTTGTCGTCCTGAACCGTGAGGCGGAAAACATAGGTTCCTTCAATGAGACCGGAAATGCTGGCAGTGGCGCTTGAAGCGTTAACAATAGACGGAGCCGATGGTCCGCTGATCCGCGTCCATGCATACGAAACGATCGAGCCGTCTGGGTCGGACCCCGATCCGGTCAGGTTCGTTGAGTTTGTAGGTAGTGTAAGTGTAATGTCTGCTCCGGCATTTGCCACCGGGGTCTGGTTCGCGGCAATCACCGTCACCGTAACTTCATCTGTGCCCACACCGCCTGCGTTGTCTGTAACGGTAAACCGGAATACATAAACGCCGGCAACAAGATTCGACAGTGATAGCGTTGCAGATGCTGCTCCCGCCATGGTAACGGAAGGTCCGCTGATCTTTTCCCACAAATAGGATGCGATGGATCCGTCGGCGTCGCTGCCTGTGCCCGGCAGGGTCGTCGAACTCAGCGGCAGGTTGATCGTTTTATCGGCACCGGCCTGGGCAACGGGCAATTGATTAACCGCGGCAGGATTGACGACTACGGTAACGCGATCCTCAGCAGTAGCTCCGCCGTTGTCGGTTACACGCAGTGCAAAGACGTAAGTTCCCTCAACGAGATTGGTGAGGGTCAGGTTTGATGTCGTTGTTCCGGCAAGTGATGCCGAAGGACCGGAGACCTTCGACCACGCATAACTTGCGATGGAACCGTCGGCGTCAGAACCGAGTCCGTTTATTGTGACCGAGTTGGTCGGAAGGGTAATTGAAATATCAGGTCCCGCGTTAGCGACGGGAGGGAGGTTAGTCTGGACCACAGTGACGACAACGTCGTCATAGGCAGTTTCGCCGTTGCTGGCAGTTACTGTCAGTCGAAAGGTATATACTCCTGCAACAAGATTCGTTAGTGACAATGTGGGTGTTGACGCGTTCCCAAGCGTAACGGTAGGACCATTGACTTTCGTCCAGGCATAGCTGGTTATCGTTGCGTTTGGAATTGAGGCTGTCCCGGCAAGGGTTGTGCTGGCCGTTGGCAGGTTTATGGTTTTATCGGCCCCGGCATTGATGACGATACCGTCATTCCGGAACTGAAGCATCCACTGGTAGACGTTGGGGGTATGGAGCGAGTTATCCGTCAGATAAGCGCGGTCCCATGAATTATGACCCACTCCGGCATAGATCGTAAGCTTTGCGAGTGGATTTGGTGCCGGATCGCAGGCGTTGATTGCCTCCACCATCCGGATCGACTTGTTTACGTTCACAGTTCCATCGGCATCGCCGTGAAAGGCCCAGACCGGCAGGTTTGTCAGTCCGAAATTACAAGCCTTGTTCACATCGTTCTGGTGACCACAGATTGGAGCTACGGCGGCGATCTTTTGTCCCAGGATCGGATCCTGCGCGTATGTCCATGCACCGCCGCCACCGAGGGATAGTCCGGTTACGTATACTCTCGAAAGATCGACCCGGAGGTATGTTTTGCAGTGTTCGACCACCGCGTCCATGTAGCCCTTAGCCCAGCCTGTATAGCTCTTTTTCAACTGGGGGCTGATGAGAATGAAGGGGAACTTGTATCCGTTTTTGACGTGCTTCGGTGGACCGTTTTTTGCAACGTTTACCAGGTCAGCCTGGGTATCGCCGCGTTCACCAAGTCCGTGAAAGAAGAACACGATTGGATACTTGTCAGTGTTGTTATTGTAGTCAGGCGGCAGGTATTCATAGTACCAGGTACCCGCGGGGGTAACCTTCGCTGTCTGATTCTGGGCCAGGACTATCTGGCTACTTAAAGCCAGAACGAAAAGGATAGAGAGTCTGGACCACCGGACTGGTAATACACGTAAGGCCATACAGAAGAATGGTTAGGTCTTGTTAATACAGCGTTGATACGGATGAGGGCTAATCCGTAACTACCATTAATCGATCAAATTGAGCGAAAAGGGGCTTTTGAGGTTGATTCGACATCAATACACCCTGTCCAAATGGTCTGGGCTTTTCCTTCGGATTGCCCTGACCAGCATCTGATCGTTGTTTCCACTTTTTTTGCTTGTATTGTTTGTATAGTAAAATCTTGTCTTCTGCTTTATTACGGGGTACTACACAAACCGACACGCACCATTCCCGTGATGAATTCTAATCCCTAAAAACTTTTTGATAGCCGTCCACCCCTCTGTACAACCCAAACTTGCGGTTAAAAAAAGGAGCAATCCGTAAACGATTTTTGTCCATTAAGGAATTGTGAACTCTTCCGTCACTGAACTAGTCGCCAACTGATTGCCAATTGCGAAGTTCGAAGATAGCAGAATGCCTTCGGTTAATCAAGAAGATTACCCAAGGCTTCCGTTAAAGTGTTTTTTTGGACGACAGTTAAATTACGGGACGGTTTTCCTTTTCGGGAAAAAGATTCTGCAATTTCATTTACGATAACCGGGGTGACCCTTTAAGCGGATCCGGAATCGATTCCGGATCGATACGTTGACCTTTCCTTGCAAGATGTTGTCCAGAAAAATCAACAATACCTCCTAAGTCAGAATTTGTGGTACTTCCATAGCCGGGATAGGTCAAGGCGGTACATTTTCCCGCCCAGCAGGTCGAACTCGAGTTCGTCGACAATCTGAAGTGTAGTATCATTAGTCCAGCACAGCCCGGCCTTGTGGGAAAAATGATTCAGCGCAAGCTCATAGACCTTGCCCTTTGAAAAGTTTTCGTCCGTAAAGTCCCGTACAAACAGGATACGGTCATGCAGCAACAAAGCAAGCGTTTTCCCGTCGGGACTCAGGTCGGCTGAGGTGATCCAGTTATTAAGGGGAGATCCCTTTCCCACAAACAGGCTGTCGATCAGCGTCGCGGTTTGCTTTCCGGGTTCGGCTTTGAGACGATAGATTTTGGAGGTTCCCTTAAATGGCGAAGAGCGATCCTTGGTAAACAGATAAAGCGACCCCTTTCGAAAAAAGAAAGCGTCGACATCGAAGTTCTTATTTTGTTTTTCCGCCGGAAAGACTTTCTGATCTTCATAAGCGTACGTGATGATTTCCGGATTGGTCACCGGTGCTTCAATGTTTTCCGGATTTGGAATTCTGTAGATCTTAAGTTCTTTCTTGTCATTTTTGTTGTTGCCGAATCCGCCGATGTAGATGTTACCAGCATCATCTTGCGTCAGGTCTTCCCAGCCTCTGTTTGTTGCATTGATCTGTACGGCGCGGACAAGGTTGCCGGTACTGTCCAGGCAATACAATGCGGGAACGCCGCCGTCGTTGTGGGACCAGAGGTAGCCGCCTTGCGTTGCTTCCAACCCCGATGCTTCCTTCAATATCTTGGGAAGGGGTCCCACCTCTTTTATTACCGCTTTTGAGGCGTCAAGTACAATCACCTTTCTCCCGACGGTATCAGGAGAATTGGCCAAGAGTTTACCCGGGAACGTTAGTGCTGCAATTAATGCTACGCGGATCAGGGAACTTACACTGCGGATCATGACAGGATGATAGTTATGTAAAGGTAGTTTTTCGAAGCTGTTTTACCCAGACAGTCTGTACTGCGACGGACTTATCGGCTCACTGCATGCACACCGCTCCCGATCGTCTTATACAATTCAAGCGTCTGCAAGGCGTTTCTTTCCCACGAAAAGATCTTATATCGCTGGAAGCCTTTCTGAATAAGGTTATTGCGCAATTGTCGGTCTTCTATCAAGTCGGAAACCTTCGCAGCGATGTCAGCCGGGTCTGATGGATTCACCAGTAACGCGGCGTCACCTGCGACTTCCGGCATCGATGAGGTTCCCGATGTTACTACCGGTACCCCGCAGGCCATCGCTTCAAGGATCGGGATGCCGAAACTTTCTCTGAGCGATGGGTAGAGGAAAACCTTAGCCATCGAATAGATTGCCGGAAGTTCGTCGTTCCTGATATACCCGCAAAAGGAAATGTGATCAAGGATCTCCGTGTCGCCGATTCGTGTCGCTATCCGCCGCAGGTGTTGCCTGTCTACATCCAGCATAAGCAAACGAAAGGTCAGCTTACCCTGACGACGAAGGTGAGAGAGCGTGCGCATTACCCCTTCCATGTTTTTCTTAGGGTCGGTGTTCCCAAAGTAAAAGACAAATTCGTCGGGAAGGTTGTACTTCTTTCTGACAGATTTAAGGACCTCCTCATCGGTGACCGGCCGGAAGTGGCTGCCAACGCCATTGTATACGGCTCTGATCTTTTCCTCCGGAAGCGCGAAGAAGTTGCGTATCCAGTTTCGTTCCGATTCAGATACCGTAAGAATGAGCGCGGCCTTTCTTACAATTGACGGGACAATTGACCTGCGATACAGGTTTCCGATGATCTGGTAAGAAGTTCCTTTGGTCAGGTTCAGTTTCTCAAGATAAATGATATCATGCAACGTAACTACTAACGGCACGTTGAGGCGAAGCGGCGCCGTATTGCTTGTGCAATGCAAAAGCTCCACGCCGGTTTCCCGCACCGCTCGAGGAAGAAGGACCTGCTCCCAGTAAGGATACGGCGCATGGGCCAACCGTTCGATCCGGAAATTGGGAGTTTCGGTGATGACCTTATTGTCTTCGTCTTCCCGTACGAAGATCACGTATTCGTTCTCCTTGTCTGTTTTCTGAAGATGGCGGATCAATTCCATGGCAACCACATCCATGCCATGTTTCTTTTTTCTGAAAATACGTTGAGCTTCGATTCCGATTTTCATGGTGGTAGTATCATGCAAACAACGAATTGGGATCTCCATTACTACGATGGCGTATATGCCACAAAAAACCTCTCCAGAAAGCCCGCAGATGTTCCACCTGACGACGAAGCGCGTACATCAGACTGTTTTTGGGAATGGAGAAAATGATAAAGAAAATGACCCAGGATAGTTTCTTCAGCCCGCGGGTGTGGCGGCGCATAAACAGCAACCGATTCCGCGTCATGTAGTAGGTCTTGAGTGTAGAATTTTTTCCTACCGACATCGACTCCTTATGGTAGATCTTCGACTCAGGCACGACGTAAATCCGGTACCCGCGCGATTTCACCGATTCACACCAGTCAAGCTCTTCATAGTAGAGGAAGAAAATCTCCGGCATTTCGCCTACCTCATCTACGATGCGTCGCGGAACCATCATCGCCGCTCCATGAACAAGATCGGTTACGCGGATCGTGTCAAACTGTCCCGCGTCCACTTCCTTGAATCCTTCGCGATGGTTTCTTCCTGTGTAGGGATTTATGTTAGAGCATCCTACGTATTGAATTACTTCGCCCGAATTGTGATAGAGGATCTTTGGTGATGCCATACCTGCATCCGGAGTCGTCTCAAACAACCGAACCAACGGCTCGAATGTATTACGGTCAACTTCTGTGTCGTTGTTGAGGAAGAAAAGATACTTTCCTTTGGCAGCTCTTATGCCGAGATTGTTACCGCCGGCGAATCCAAGATTTTCGGGGCTGACAATAACAATGGCTTCGGGGTACTTTTCGCGGATAACCGCTTCCGGATTTTCTTTTGATCCGTTATCGACAACAATGATTTCGATGTTTTTGTAATCCGTATGCCGCAGCGACTCCAGCAGTTCAAGCGTGTACGCGACCTGATTGTAATTGACTGTAATGACGGAAATGAGAGGGTTCATCAAACTCGGTCGTTAGTAGCCGCTAATTGTTTTTCTTCTCACCGGTTGCATTCGACACGCCATGCGGTGTATGAATGAAGGATTTATTGGCCCCTTTTAACTTGAAAAGCAAATTAAACATCTTAATAAATACTTTAGGCAGCAGCAGCGCTGATTTTAGCATTTGCCAATTATAAAACCGTAGCGGAATTGCAAAGGCAATCGACAAAACGGATAACACGAAAAAGATAAGCCAGGGGTAGAAGCTCAACGTCAGGTATTCACGAAAGATGAGACTGGTGATCGTGAAGATGAACAGCAACCCGAGATTGATCAGGCGCGGGAGTTGCAGGTTCTTGAGAATGGCGCTGTTAAACATGCCGAATCTGCCTTTGAAAAGCGCGGCAATACCTTCCCAAAAGTATTCACGAAGGTAGACAAACTGGCTCGAAAGCCACCGTGTCCTTTGCATTTCAAATACCTCGGTAGTTTCCACTTTTTCATCATACACGATGGCGCCCTTGCCGTAGTATATCCTTACACCATCGCGGATAAGGAGATACTCGAGTGCACGATCGAATCCTCCGACGCTGTCGAGACTACCCAGGAGCCTTTTGAGTAAACCGTATTCGAAAATCATTCCGGAACCAATAAGCGCCGCCGACAAACCTGCTGCCGCGTGGCCCTGCCTGTAGATAAAGTTATTAACGCGCTCGCTGAAACCGTCGAGTATCGACATGGACGTCGTTTGGTTCTTGGAGGTCCGTTCCCCCTGAACAGCGCGATATCCCAACCCGAGCATGTTATTCAGCTTGTGAAGGAACAAGGGTTCCATCACGTTATCCGCATCAAGTATAAGGGCAAAGTCATAGTCGTCGCCAATGACTTCCATTGCCTTATTGAGAGATTTTACTTTTGTGCTCTTATCGAAAACGACTTCGACGAGTCTGATTGGCAGTTTCCGCAGCTTTTCCAGGGTACCGGGCTGAAGCGAGTCTGCAATGATAACGACATCGAATTTGTCGGAGGGATATTGTTGTTTCAGTGCTTCTTCAGCGACCTCCACGATCACGTTGTCTTCCTTATAGGAGGGGATGAGCACGGCGATTTTTCGTTTCACCGTTGATTCCGGAGGATTTGGTGCCTTGAAGAACAATCCTGCTACGGAGAGCAGGAACGAATAAAGCGAGACAAAGCCAAAATAGACAAGAAGAATTACCTCGATAGCCAGCATATAGGGTTCTAAAAACAAAGAAACCGGAACATTAAATAGCAAAGTTAACGTTCCGGCTCCCCGCTAAAAAGCTTTTTTTTCTAAACCTTCTCCTTCTGCAACAAGGCAGGTATGGTAGACAAGAGGATCTTCATGTCCAGCCAAAACGAATTCTTCATAGCGTACTCCATGTCAAGAGCAATTCGTTCTTCGGGCGACATATTATCTTTCCCTCTTTTGGTTACCTGCCAGAGACCTGTGATTCCCGCAGGTGCCAAGAATCTCCAGGCGATTTGATCCTTTGTCAGTTTCTCGGCCTCGTATAAAGGAAGAGGACGGTTACCAACAAGTGACATGTCGCCGATGAGAACGTTGATCAACTGGGGTAATTCATCGAGGCTGGTGTTGCGGATGAAGTTACCGAAACGTGTAACGCGAGGGTCATTTTTGATTTTGAAGAAAACGCCGTTACTGCTGTTTTCTCCATATTGATTAAGATGTGCGAGCTTTTTAAGTTCATCGTCAGCACCTACCCGCATCGAGCGGAACTTGTAGAAGTTAAATATCCGATATCCCGCTCCGGCCCTTTTCGAAATATAGAATATCGGGCCTTTTGACTCGAGCTTGATAATAAGCGCGATGAGAAGCATGAGCGGGGAGAGGAAGAGCAGCGCTGTACCTGATATAAGAATATCAAATGTTCGCTTCAGTGACCAGATCTTTATCTTCGGTATTTCCTCAAGAACCTTCTGCGTCACATACGGCTTGTTGCCGCGCTGGTTCTTATAGTGCTTGAGTTTCTTGATGAATTCAATCCGCTTCAGGAACGCATAGGTGATCGCACCATAGTGGTACTCATCGAATCCCAGTTTGAGCGCCATTTCCTTCGTGGCCTGATCAAATTTGGGCGTGTAAAGTATAAAGGGAATGGCCAGATTCTGGGCCAGCTCCTTCATGTCCTTAAGCTCGCCGTTGACGTTTTCCGGGTGAATGATGATCGCATCC
>CBKWFZ010000026.1:0-13038 GCA_966673785.1 uncultured bacterium | reverse complement strand
AAAGTCTGCGTGCAAAGATGGAGCGGAGCGGTGAGGGAAACCTTTAGCATCCGGGCCGCTCAAACGATTTCGGAGACGCGACGAAAAGAAAAATATTTCATTAAAATTTTTTCGGCGTTGGTGAGCGATGTCCTTCGGAATCGATTTCGACTGGTATCCCTTCAGCGTCTATCAGGATGACGATAGCAGTGAATGCCGCTACTATCGAGCACTACGGATTCTCATGATTCGCTACTTATTGGAGCTGCGGATAAGGAAGAAATTTGTCAACCATTGAAACGCAACAAAGGCGAAGAGGAAAATCACGGTAAAAAGGTTGAACACAACCCCGGAAGAAAAGGTCACCCCAAGAGCAAGGATTCCGATTAACGCCATGGCTACTGTATAGATCACGAGCGCCACCCGGTGTTTTGCAGGCGAAAAAACCACCCCCAGCGGAACCATCATTGCGAATCCGAATGCAGAGACAGCCAGGTAGCGCTCATCGGTTGTCGCGGCATACAATAGTATTCCTCCGAGGAACAACGCAAACCCCAACGCGACGAAATTTGAACTTTGTTTTTCCTCACGCGTGAGAAGGAACTGGCCATACCGGCTGAATCGCAGGAAGAGATTGCTAATGGGTTCGATAACCCAGGTGGAAAATGCAATGAGGGTCAGCAAAATAATCAGCGGGACCAGAAAAGGGCGAAGGCGTTCGTTCGACTCGGCAACGGTTCGCAGAAAACGAACCCCGACGTAGAAACCGATGATAACTGCCCATTGATATTTTCCCGTAAGGTTACTCATGAAGAACGCGTACTTCAGGAAGAGTCTGTACACCGGATTTGTCGCCTTGAGCGCTTCGACCATTCCAGCCTTGGCGTACTGATTCGATGGATCGTTCTTTAGTGACTCACGAAAGTGATCCAGCGCTTTTTTATGATCGCCTTTTTCGAGTAGTCCCCACCCATAATTGGCATGTGTATACGAATTATTCGGGTCCTCCCGAAGTGCTCCCTGGATGGTGGCAAACGAATCCTCCTTGCGATCGAGTTTCAGCAAGGCCGTACTCCGTGTGTTCAGGGCCAGCACGTTTTCCGGGTCGAGAGCCAATGAACGGTCTGCGCAAGCAAGAGCCTTTTCAAACTGCTTACGCGATAGCTTGATATAGGCAAGCAACGCTTGATAATCGGCATCTGCCGGATCGAGCGTTATCGCATGGTTGACATGCTGTTCCGCTTCGTCGTAACTATCGGCGGCCACGCTCACGCGCGCCTTCATGTAAAACAAATGAGGCGTATCGGGTGACAGACCAATTGCGTTGTCGATAAGCTGCCGCGCGGAATCATGTCGGTCAAGTTGCAGATTCACTTCCGCAAGGAGCGCGATACATTGAACATTCCCTGAATCGTGTGCTAGCAGATCCTTCAAGAGCCGTTCTGCCTCGCTATATTTCTTCTGCTCGATAAGGATCGCGACCCGTGACGCTTTGTTGTCGTCCATCATACTATTTTTTGATCTTGAGATACGTTAGGATATCGTCGTAAAGGCCACTGTCGTTGGCGAACATCGCAAAATTCTTTGCGGTGGCAAACCACTCCTGCGTGCTGGCCTTGTGCTTTTTCGCAGCAGCAAGTACGTCTTTTGTCTCCAGTGGCTTTGGAATTCCGTCGGTAAACGCAGCCTCGAGCTTGGACTCGACTGCTATGTCGATGACTGCCTCAATGTCGGCACCAGAAAAATGCTCGGTTTTTTTTGCGATAAGTGTATGATCGATACCCGCTGTCGGTTTTGACTGCAGCTTCAGTCGAAGGATTGCCTCGCGCCCGGCTTCGTCAGGAGGCGGAACAAAAATTATCCGGTCAAATCGCCCCGGTCGGCGGAATGCCGCATCCAGATTCCACGGCGTATTCGTGGCCCCAAGAACTAAAACACCTTCATTGCTGCCTGAAATTCCGTCGAGTTCCTGCAGAAACTGGTTGATCAAATGCCTGCCACTTGACTGTTTCATATCACTCCGGCTTGCACCCAGCGCGTCGATCTCGTCAATAAAAAGTACGCACGGCGTGTTCGTCCTGGCGAGCTCAAAAATCTCGTGAAGATTCTTTTCGCTGTTACCGATCCACATGTCAAGAATGTCATTCAGCGACACGTTGATAAAACGCGCTTTAACCTGACCGGCGGTAGCTTTTGCAATAAAAGTCTTTCCACAGCCTGGCGGACCGTAAAGCAAGATGCCGCCACCAACCTTCTTGCCATAGGCTTTATATAGTTCCGGATGTTGCAAGGGCTTGATGATCTTGAGCTCGATCTCCTTTTTTACGGCTTCCATCCCGCCAACATCATGAAACGTTACCGATGGTTTTTCCAGGAATCGGTTATCAAACTCGGTATCGTCATCGTCGGTGGTTCCCGCTGCCCTGACCCGCAACTGACTATCAAGTTCCTCGTCGCTGAAACCCGGGGCGATCCTGAGCACCCTTTGATAGGTATCGATTGCCTTCTGCGTTTCGTTCTCTTTCAGCAAAGCCCGCGCATAGAGAACCAGAATATCAATGTCGTTGTCTCCATCCTCGATTAATTCTTCAAGGACCACATTGCATGCCGAGAAATTTCCTTTTGCAAAGTAGAGTCGCGCCAGACCGGCTTTTGCTTTTGGATCGCCGTTCATTCTCAGCACGGTTGAGAACTCTGTCTCAGCTTCATCAAGCCTGTTCAGAGAAAGCAGGTTCTCTGCCAGAAGAATGCGCAATGGAATGTTTTCAGGCGAATGCGCGAGTGCGTCTCTCAAGCCTTTGATTGTATTTTCATTCATTGTTTTCCAGCTAATTTACCTCAACGACAAAATCACCTCTTTCCCGGAGCTCCCCGAAGGAAATGAGGTTGAGCCCCTGTGAAGCTGCAAAAGTTTCAAAGGCTTTACGGTGATTGGCGTCTACCGATAACAGTAAGCCTCCGCTGGTTTGAGGATCGGCAAGTATTGACCGTTGCTCCGATGTAATTGCGCTGATCTTCTTTCCGTAGCTGTCCCAGTTCCGGGTCGTACCTCCCGGAGTACTTTTCTGCTCAAGGTACTCCTGGAGAAACGGAAATCGCGGTATCCGATCAAAAGCAATCCGCGCTGACAATCCGCTTCCCTCACACATTTCACAAAGGTGGCCAAGAAGGCCAAAACCGGTTACATCGGTCATCGCGTTAACGAAGTCAAGTTTAGCCACTTTTGAACCAAACTGATTCAGCGTAAGCATTGTCTCGACTGCGACATTAAAGTGGTGCTCTTTGACAATTCCTTTTTTCTGCGCAGTAGTGACGATTCCGATTCCCAGTGGTTTTGTCAGATACAACACGGAACCGGCACGCGCCGAATCGTTTCGTTTCAGGTTCTCACGACGCACCTTACCCGTTACCGCCAGACCAAATACCGGTTCAGGGCAATCAATGCTATGACCTCCCGCCAGCGGTATTCCCGCCCTGGAACAAACTTGCTTACTGCCTTCCGTAACCCGGCGCGCAATGTCAGCCGGAACTTTATTGACCGGCCATCCCAGGATTGCAATTGCCATCAGTGGTTCACCACCCATTGCATACACGTCGCTTATTGCATTGACCGACGCGATTGCACCAAACGTCTCAGGATGGTCTACGATGGGCATGAAAAAGTCCGTCGTACTTACAATGCATGTGCCGTCACCGAGATCGTACACCGCAGCGTCGTCTTTCGAGTCGTTACCTACGAGCAGCGATGAAAAGATTTCCTTCGGCACCTCGGAGTGCAGGATTGAATCGAGCACAGCAGGGGAAATCTTGCAACCACAACCCGCTCCGTGGCTATATTGCGTAAGCCGGATATCGTCCATTGATCAGAAGTTTGGTGAGAGCAGATACTTTGAGTAGAAGTCGTCAATGACTTTAACTGCTTCTTCAGGCGTATCAACAAGATTAAACAGTTCGTGGTCCTCCAGTGCGATCATCTGCTCTTCCGTCAGCACTTTCTTCCACCAGTCAATTAATCCGCCCCAGAATTTTTTTCCAACCATAACGATCGGGAAACGTCCAATCTTCTTTGTTTGAATCAATGTCAACGCCTCCGTTAATTCATCCAGTGTTCCGAATCCTCCCGGCATTACGATAAATCCCTGAGAGTATTTTATGAACATCGTTTTACGAACAAAGAAATAGTCAAACGTGATGAGTTTGTCCGGATCAATGTACGGATTGCCCTTCTGTTCGTGAGGAAGGAATATATTCAGACCGACGGATTTTCCCTTCGCTTTATACGCCCCGCGATTACCGGCTTCCATAATGCCAGGTCCTCCTCCAGTAATGACACCATATCCGTGCTGTACGAGCTTAAATGCGATCTGTTCCGCCATCTTGAAATAAGGATGACTTGGCTTGACGCGCGCCGAACCAAATATGGTAACGCAAGGACCAATCTTCGCCAGCTTCTCCAACCCTTCGACGAATTCCGACATGACTTTGAATATCATCCAGCTGTTGGCTCCTTTTATCTCAGCCCAGTCCTTATCTTTAAAAGCGTTTCGGATTTTCTCTTCCTCCAATAATGCCTCCTTTGAAACCTCCCTGGAAACTTCTTTCGTAGTACTTTTCTTTCTCGACTTCATAATCTTTACATTCGATAAACGAATATACAAGGATGGTACAAAAAGTAAACTACTTCAACCTTTTGTGCGGATTTGTGTTCACCGGCATACTCATCCAATGCCGTCCCGCTCCGGAAAGCTCAGCCCGCTCATACGATTCCACGTGTTGGGCCATCCTGCCGTTTACGAAGGTCGACACGGCGAACCCGGTCCTCGAGGCAGGTGACCACACTTTTTCATGCCCCATTCTTGGCCGCACCATCCAGTGGGAAAACAAAGACGTATTTAACCCTGCCGCTATCGTACGGGACGACAAGGTATATCTTTTGTACCGTGCCGAAGATACCATCGGCAGATATGCCGGCACCTCGCGTATCGGTCTTGCCATCAGCGACGATGGCCTGCATTTTAAAAAACAACCTGAACCGGTGTTCTATCCGGAAAACGACAGCCTGAAAAGATACGAATGGGAAGGTGGATGCGAAGACCCGCGTGTGGTGGAAACTGAGGACGGAAAATACGTGATGACGTACACTTCTTACGACGGCGCCATAGCGAGACTTATGCTGGCCACCTCCGATGACCTCAGAAGCTGGACGAAATACGGACCAGTCATGCAGGGCAAATTCAAGGACGCATGGAGCAAGTCAGGTGCATTGGTCGCGGAACAGCAAGGCCACCGGATTATCGCGAGAAAAGTAAATGGCAAATACTGGATGTACTTCGGTGACACCCATCTTTTTATGGCGACATCCGATGACCTGATCCACTGGACGCCCCTCACTCAAGGCGATTCATTGAAGCCCGTCTTGTCACCGCGACCCGGATCTTTTGACAGCCGCCTTGTTGAAAGCGGCCCTTATGCACTTATCCGTGACCAAGGCATTCTTCTCATTTACAATGGTATGAATCTGGATCAGGGTGGCGATCCCAACTTGGCGGCTGGTGCATACTGCGGAGGTCAGGCCCTGTTCGACCGGAACGATCCGACCAGGCTGATCGAAAGGCTAAAGAACAACTTCATCCGGCCTGACCGTCCTTATGAAACAACTGGTCAGGTCAATCAGGTTTGCTTCCTGGAGGGTATGGTACCCTTTAAAGACCGATGGTTCCTATACTACGGCACGGCTGATTCAAAGATCGCGGTCGCGGTTGCCGAACAACGCTAGTCGGCTCATTTTTCCGGCACCAGTGCACGAATCGCTTCTTCGAGTGTTCCGAACTTAAACCGGTAGCCGGTCTGTTGTATCTTTTCCGCGGAAACCCAGCTTCCCCGAAGTACAAGGTCGGCCATGTCGCCAAACATCACTTTTAACAATGGCGCAGGAACGGGTGGCAGCAAAAGACGTTTACGCATTTGTCCGGCAATCGCCCTCGTAAGTTCGCGATTCGTTACGGGATATGGACCGACTACGTTATAGACGCCCTGCATCGTCTTGTCTTCTATCGCTTTGCCGAACATCTGGCAAACGTCATCAATGTGAATCCAGCTGACGAGCTGATTCCCCGATCCCAACGGTGCTCCTAGGTGAAACCGGATTGGTCTAGCGATCTCTCTGAAGGCGCCGCCCTCGGCGCTCAGCACAATGCCAATTCGCATGATCGCGACGCGCAACCCAAGTTCGGTCAACCTGTGAACTTCGTCTTCCCAACGCTTCACAATTCCTGCCAGAAAGTCCGTGCCTGGCGGGTCCGTTTCTTTCAACGGTCGGTCCTCGTCGTGAAAACCGTAGTAACCGATAGCTGAAGCTGAAATCATACTTTTAACATGGTGGTTCCCTTTCCTGAGCGTGTCGAACAACAACCGCGTGGATAGTACGCGACTTTCAAGTAGTTCTTTTTTGCGTTCGGCAGTCCAGCGCTTTTCAGCAATCCCTGCCCCGGCAAGGTGCACAATGGTATCGACCCCATCAAACGCACCATCCTCAATAAATCCATTCCCGATATTCCAAAGAAAGGTGTTCGCGTCCTGGTTTTTTCGTGACCGCGAAAGGAATACAACCTGGTTACCTCGTTCCTTTAGAAATGCCGTGAGGCGCGTGCCGATCATTCCGGAAGCGCCGGTGATAAGTATTTTAGCCACTGCTTTGCGAATTACTGCTTTTTCACAATTCTTGTACCTCAAATTAGGACGTCTAACCTTTAACAGTATGCTTACCAGAAAGTTTTTTCTATTGCTGACCTTATTGACGCTATGTAGTTACGCCTATTCTCAAACGGTAAAGGTCAGAAAGGAAAAGATGACTGTTAAAGGTATCTCAATGGACGGTTATGCGGTCGACCTCGAGGGAACCCTTGCAGAAGTAAACTCGTCGTACGTCAAATTTCTAAAGACAATCGGCAAGACAAAACAAGGGGATTACATCACCATCGCCGAGGCAAACCTTAATGGCCTGTCCCTGGCGCAGCCCGTTTTCGGCGCAACACGGGGAAACGGAAGCTCCACAACGGCGTGGATTGGGTTCGACGGCTCCAACGGGCAGAAAAGCGACTCGGAAAACGCGATGAAGGCGCTCGAGACTGCGATGAAAGACTTCGGTGTAAAGTTTTACCGGGACAAGATCCAGACACAGATCGATGAATCCGAAAAGGCACGACAGACAGTAGACCGCGCCCAGCAGCGACTTCTTTATGAGAATAAATCGTTGAACAACAGGCTGGAAAATAACAAAAAAGAAAAGGTTAATCTGGAGAAGGCGATTGAAGAAAATAAGTTGGAAAACGAGACGCTCCTGAGGAAGCTTGAAGAAAATAAGAAAGCCCAGGACTCCGTTGCTGTCGCCGCGGAACAGGTCAGGAAAGTTGTCGAGATGCACAAGGAAAAGCAGCGTAAGGTGAACTAGATCACGCCCTCAGGGAATCACAGAAGAAAGGATAGCATCAGTTTAAAACTTCTATCTCGTCGTCGGCACCTTCGTCAGATCGAACATTCGTCGAATCAGATCGGCGTTGTTCCTCATCAAGAAATTTCCACGAAGAGTTTTCGGTATGATCCCAGCGGTTACGTTTTGTATCGTAATAGAAATCATTGTTGGGAACGTGAATGAAGTCGCGTCGACCCATGAACCGGTTTACATTTCCCTGGGCAATCATCTCTTTAAAGAGGACTTCTCCCTTTGCCGCCATTTCATCTCCCGTAAATCGCGGTGTGTGGTACAGCAAATTAAGGAATGTGATACTCCCATTCGCGTCTAACCTGAAGTATCCGCCGAGTCCGCGGTAGTGCTGATGCAGACTGGTCAGGTCCTGATGCTCAAAGAAAAAGAAGTTAGCAGTATCTGTCGGGTAGTAATACCGGAGACGTGCGCCTGACATTGTCGCAAAGTTCTGGTAAAAAGCAGCATTGGATGGATTGAATCGTTCATCGTAACCGAAATGATCAGGCTTCTTAACCAGATAGGGCAGCAGTTTTCCCATTAACGCCTCGTATTCCGACTTAGGAAGCTGATCCCCTTCAATGGACTTTCGTTTCTCGCGGCAGCCTGCGATGGCAATCAGGACAATGAAAGTGATTCTTGTCATCATAAAAAAGGTCCGGAGAAATGCTCCCCGGACCTTAAAGTTACATCTTGTACGGTTAGTAAGTTGCGTTAGCAGGGTCAAAGTTGATCCAGCCTCCGTCGTAGTTCCATCCCGCAGCCGCTTCTGATCCAAATGCACCATAGTGAGGTACATTTTCAAAGAAGGCATCCGCACTCAGGTCAGTCGCGCCGGTAAGATAGGGGCTGCCGGCAGCCTGGAATACAGGCGGATTGTCAAATGCGTATAGTGATCCTGATGCGAAGGCACCAAAGATTTCGGTGACATCTCCTTCAAGTGTATTATCGGCCGCAAAACCGGCAGGGGCGGAGGCTCCATCTGCTGCGTTCGCAGTATTAGCAGCAAATACGTTGTTCGTAACTTCGGCGCCCGCGGTAGCAAACGTTGCTGCTTTAGGAAAACCAGTAATGATTGAGTTGTGAATCTTGATTGCCGAGTTGCTATTTACTTCAACACCTGAACGGAAGAACTGATTGATGTTAGCGGAGCTTCTGAAAAGGAGCGGACCCCATACGGTGATCTGAGAGAACACAGGCGTAGAGTGACGGCTTGTTCCACCTACAGTCGGAGGCGTTGCATTACTGTTGCTTGATGATTCCCACGCACGTGATCCGGAGAAGTCAGCCTGAAGCGGATCTCTGATGACGACCCCAAACTGAGTCTTGCCGTTGTAGCCACGGTCTGTATCGAAATCATCGTCGAGGGTGGAATATGCGATGAGGTATTTCTGATTAACAGATCCGCCAAACCATTCATAAGCATCGTCGTTTGCGTAAGAAACCTGGATGTGATCGATAGTGGTTCCTGATCCTACTGATCCCATTGTGAGCGAGTTAAGTTCGTTATCCTGCGAAAGAGCGATACCGGCGAATTCTATCCGGACATACTTCATCACGCCGCTATTGTCCGCATCGTTTGCGTCATTGGCGCCAGGTCCGTATGCACCGTTTTCAGAACCTGCTTCTCCCTGAATACCTTCGATCGTTGCGGATGCTCCGTTGCTGTTGTATGCCTTTCCGAGCAGAACCACACCGCCCCAGTCGCCACGGTTACGGAATCCCTTCGGAGCCTGAGATGTCATTATGATCGGGTTCGCGGCTGTACCTTGTGCATCGATTTTTGCACCCCGGTTGATAACCAAAGTACCATCGGTGTCTTTCTCACCGAAGAGAATTGTCCCGGCAGGTATCGTCAGCGTTGCCGGAGCCTGGACGTAGACCTTACCACGGATAAGATATCGCTTTGAAGCATCAAGTGTCGTGTTAGCGGTGATGTTTCCTTCAAGCACTTCCATCGGATCACCGACAGTAATATCGAACTCTACCGGAGTTGAGGCTTTGTCAGCCTTGTCAACTGCCGTGAACACAGCCGTGATCGTTGAGCCTATTACGGCGTTCGCGGGAATTGTGATGTCAACCTCAACATCCTGCTGATTTGATCCGTTCAGCGTAACGTCGTCTGCATCAACGCCGGAAATCTGCAGCGTCTTACCTCCGTTGGGAGCGGTCACAGACACTGTCACTGTTACGACAGCGCCAGGTTCGTCAGTTGTCGATGTAGGATCGACGGTAACCGTGGGAGCGGCACCTTCCGGATCATCGTCATCATCGCATGATGAAAGGAACGTGACCGAAGAAATGGCAGTTACAAATGCCAAAAGTTGCAGAAGAAATTTTCGTTTCATGAGTTTAGTGTTATTGCTTCGATTTGGCGGCAAGTTATAACCGGCTTAAAAAGCACAGGTTAAAGCCATGTTAGCAAATTGTTATATAAGGCACTCAAAACTTAAAGGCGACGGATAACGTGGCATACTGACCACCCCGCGTGCTTCGCACAACCTTGTTCGTGCTCTCCCTGCTGAGATCGTTGTCCAGATTGGCGTCCTCAACAATGTATTGACGTGAATTGAACAGGTCGCTCACACCAAAACGAAGCTCAGTATGTCTGCCAATTGATTTTGAAACTGTAAGATCAACCACGTGCCGGGGCATTTCCCACCAGGTTGGAATTCCGGGTAAGCCGACAAATGCGATACGCTTACCGGCCACGTTGTATTGGAAATTTGCCTGAAACCCGCGATCAATGTCAGAATAGAATAATCCCGCGTTGATAATGTACGGCGACTGCCCCTGCATAGGACGCGAATCTTTCTCAAGGAGCGTTCCGTCATTCTCAAGCTTTATCTCGCTCACGATATATGCGGCGTTAAATACGACCGACGTGTTGTTGAGGAAAGCGCTCGGGGATGAATATGCGAGTGATTTTCTGATCTCAACCTCGACACCGTAATTCTGCGCCTTGTCGGCATTATTGAACGGGAACGTCGGGTTATCGGTACCGTTATTGATATTCACTTCGATCGGATCCAGAAAGTATTTGTAGAAAACGCCGGCGGAGATAAATTCCGCTGGAGTCGGATAATATTCCCAGCGGAAATCCACGTTGTGAATATTCGCCGTTTTCAGGTTGGGGTTACCCTGGATATCAGCCTGGTTGTCGAAATCAAAAAAGCTGAAGGGAGCCAGCTCGCGGAACTCCGGACGATTTACGGTCTTGCTGTAGGCGAGCCGAACCAGCGACGTCGTGCTGAGATCGTAAGACATGTTGATTGAAGGGAGTATGCTCGTGATCGGATTTTCTACGTTTGCCGAGCCAACGCCTTCTGCGGTAGCAAGCTCTTGTATATTATGTTCTACGCGCACTCCAGGAATCATTCGGAACTTCTTTGACAGGGGAAGATTCACGCTGACATATCCGGCTCCGAGCGAATTGCTCGCGGTATAAGAATCGGTGACCTTCGTATTTTCAGAAATATGGTGTCCCTCATTATAGTCGACATTCACCGGATCAAAAATCTGGTCGAACGGCAGACTTCCGATCGGACCCTGTTGATCGAACCCGCTCCTGACAACATGTCCCAATGATCGCGCAGCAAAGCTCCTGTCCTTGTATTCCAGCCAATAACCAGCCTTTAGCTCAATGGGATCTTTTTCTTCGCCGCGCATGAACTTGTGATCAAAGTCAAGGCGGTGTGTCACCGAATATTCATCCAGTGTCTGATAGAATCGCGCGGCGTTGGAGGCACTAGTCGAGAAGGGAATCACAACGATAAATGGTGATTGTTCCGACGCTCCAAGTGAGCGGACCGTGACCAGCCGTTTCCAGTCTGGTTCATCCCGCTGGGCGTTGGTGTAGCCAACCATCCATGTCAGGCCGGACTTTTCGTTCCGCAGCTTGTGTTTGCCTTCAAGCTGGCCGGAATAGATGCTGCGTTCAACATACCGCATTGAGTAATTGCGGTAGTATGCGTCCCGGAAGTAGTTGTTACCTTCACGAACCGTTGTCTGAGTTGTGCCAAGCCGGTTGTAGAGATTACGAAATTCAATCCTGCTGTTGTTGCTGTATTTGAATGTCCAGTTGCTGAGCGCACCAAGCCTTACGTTATTGGTGAACTGTTGATCCATGTAATTGAAGAAGTTATCACTCGTTTGATCTCCGTTTCCATCGTCGGTATAGTTTTGATACCGGTTGAATTCGATTTCATTGAACTGGTTTGTGTTGCTGTAGTTTATCGCGTTTACCGTGCTGATTCGGAATCGGCCAACGTCAAAACTGCGACCGAAATCAAGGCTCGCACGCATATCGGGATTAACCTTCAACTCCTCCAGTTGCCACGTATTTTTGAATTTACGGCTTTCGGTTTCAATCAGGCTCGTGTTCACGCCAAGGGCACGGTAATCCGAGGGGCCGCCTTCCGGCAGATCGCGCATACCGTCGTCGAAGCCCAGCCACTCCGTTGAAGAGCGCTGCTGTGACAATTGCGTCGTGAACGTAGTGTTGAAACGATAGCCCGTTCCGATGGAGAAATTTGTGAAGTTGCTCTCCACCGCGCTCTTTGTATTGATTTGTATTACCGAACCGGCGAAATCACCCGGCAATTCCGCTGACCCCGACTTATATACAAGCATCCGGTCAAGAAGACCGCTGGGGATGATGTCAAAGGAAAATGCACGACTGTCGGCTTCGGTGCTTGGTGCGATCACACCATTCAGAATAATATTGCTGTAACGTGACGACAAGCCTCTGACAACCACAAAACGGTTGTCCTGAATGGTTACGCCTGGTACTCTCCTTACGACCTGCGCGGCATCCCGGTCCTGGGATTTACCGATTTGCTCCGCCGAGATCCCGGATACAACAAGCTTGCTCTCCTTTATAGCTCCAAGCAACGCATAGTCTGTATTGATTTCCCGTGCAGCGGTAACAACCACCTCCTGGAGCTCCGTCGCATCCTCCACGAGTGCCACCTTAAGGGTTGTTTTTTTGCCGGCTTCCACCACCACATCGGGGATCAGATGGGTCTTGTACGTGATGAAAGAAACATTCAGGTTATAAACTCCCGGCTTGACGTTTTCGATCAGAAAGTTCCCCTCTATGTCGGTTGCAGCACCAACTGTGGTTCCGTCGATGACGACGTTGGCACCGATAATTGTCTCCCCGCTTTTGCCATCCGTAACGGTTCCGGATATCGAACCTAGCTGTGCCCACGTGGCAAGTGAAACAAGCGTGAAGGCCAAAGTGAAAATGCCTCTTTGCAACATAGTGATTAATTTTAGTGCAAAGGTGCCGGTCTAATATTACGTTATGAGGACGCAGGTATTACGAAATTGTTAAGGGAGTAAAGGCGAGCCCATTGTGTTCTGTGAAGGGCATTTTAAGAGAAATTTTGTGGCTGTTGATGGTCAGCGTTTTAATGAAATTCTGATTAACATTAATTCAACGATTCATTAATGCAGATAACATCCCGGAAACAAATTTTTGGCTGGCGATGTAACGGTTGTATGGATATTTTCTTCTGACCGGAAACAAAAAACCCCGGCATGCGACGGGGCCTATCCAATTGCAAGCGGAG
>CBKWFZ010000025.1:0-13041 GCA_966673785.1 uncultured bacterium | reverse complement strand
TAAAGTAATTGAAGTCAAATCCCTTCAGGCGCAGTACATCCGCCGGCACCGGCTTCTTGCTCTTTGGAGGAAACTCAGACAGTATCCGCCAGTTTTTTCTGAGGATAGAATTGATCTGTCGAATGCAGCCGGAGGTAGTTTGTCTGAGTCTGTGATAATGATTGCTGCGGCATTGATCGGAACAAAACTTTTTGTCCGTCCGCCCGTGAATGCTCTCCCCGCATTCCAGGCAGGTCTTTTCTGATGAAGAATACATAGTTTGTACACAACGGTTTTAGGTTTCTTTTCAGGTAAACGTATATAAACGTTTATATACGTTTATCACACGACTTGTTTTATCATTTCCTATGACATTTGAATCATCAGTCGCGACTTAAACTAAACAAAATTATTAAAACAAAACAACACGAAATACCATGGCATCTTTAAGAAACAGCGTTCAACTGATTGGACGGCTTGGGAAAGACCCGGAGATAAAGACCTTCGATAAAATAAAGAAGAAAGTAGCAAACATCACGCTCGCCACAAATGAGACATACACAAACCAGAAGGGTGAAAAGGTTCAGGACACACAGTGGCATAACCTGGTTGTATGGGGGAAACTCGCCAACATTGTGTCGAGCTACCTTAAGAAAGGCAGCGAGATAGCCATCGAAGGCAAGCTGGTCCATCGCTCGTACGAGACATCAAACGGTGAGAAGCGATATATAACCGAAATCAATGTGAATGATTTGGTAATGTTGGGAGGCAAGAACTCCTGATCGGTCGATTCCCGATGTCAGGCCATTACGTCATCATTACCGCTCAAATTGAGGTCAGCGGGATACCAAATGGCGAGTGAAGTTTTCGGGACTATGTTAACCGTTGTGTAGATAAAGTCCGCGCCGGTTCCGCTGGTTATCGGAACCCTTAGCGGTCACTGCTGCTGTGCGATCTGTGTCTTTCAGGTTAGGTTGCCCACAGACCACGAGGGCTAGGGACCGGAGCAGATTCCTGCTTAGACGGGGTAGCTCCGGTAGCCCTTCAGTGTTCCGGTGTCCGATCGTACTCGGGGTGGACCTTCAGCAGACTACAACCGGTGTTGTAACCATAAAAATCGGGGTAACTACGCCAGTGGGTCCGGGAGTGGGCCCCTGGCTAGCACCCCGTTTCTCCGATAACCAGGCCGACGCCATAAAGACGAAGCCTATGGACTGCTATGAAGGTCAATAACGGATAAGGACTCATCGACGAACACTCCCGGTGGAGCCGTCGATGCCAACAGTTTACAATCCGTTCGCGATCCTGGAGACCCTTCATGGCTGGTTCACGATAGAGATATTCATTGGTAATCCTGCCTTCGCGCGGTCAAGTAAAGCTTTGTCGTCCCGCCTGGACACGTCAAGAGAAAGGAAAGCCTTGACGCTCATGCCAGCTCTGGCAGCGTACTCCGCATGATAAAATGCCTGAATTTCATCCAACGCCCGAATAAAGGCGGCGTGACTTGCACCCCTGTCGGCCTTCAAAGAAACAATGGCTTTTTCAGGATTTTCGGAAGACGACGCGTCCCTTCCATTGTTAAGTACAAACCGGCGAACGTAGGATTGAATCTCTGCAGGACTTACCTGCAGCTGCCCCTCAATCAACAGCTGATTGGCTGAATTCAGGTGTACTCGCAATACATTTCGTTCCTTTACTTCGACCGGCTGAGCGTGGTCCTGCCACGGGGCAAGATTCAGCATCAAACCTTTGTCTTCCCGGATCGCTGTTGTCGTCAGAAAGAAGGATAAAAGAAGGAAAGCAATATCAGCAACCGAACTGGTATTGACTTCCGGCTGCGCGCGTTTTGTACAGACTGGCATATAACGTTTTACCTTTAGTAATTCCGGTGCAATTGAAAAGTCACGCGGCCGTTTATCAAATTGTACGCGGGACCAATACCTGCTGGCATTTAAAGCCTTAACTTTGGCGGCTGATGACTTTTTTATATCCTTCTTTTTTCTGGGCGCTGGGTGTCTTATCGATTCCGATAATCATACACCTCTTCAACTTCAGGAAGACCACGCGTGTGTATTTTTCAAACAACCGGTTTCTTAAGAAGGTAAAGGAAAATACCACGGCAAAACGGAAACTGAAGCATTACCTCATTCTGTTGTCGCGTTTGCTTTTCCTCTTCTTCCTGGTAGCCGCGTTTTGTCAACCCATGTTGCCCGCGAAAGAAGATCAGGTCGATCACCATAACGTAGTATTTTATCTCGACAACTCACAAAGTATGTCGGCGCCGTTGCGTGACAGAACAAGAGGCCTCGACGCAGGAATCTCCTTCATAAACCGGATCGTTGAAACCTTCCCTCCGGATGCGCGGTACAGACTCGTTACCAACGATTTTGCGCCATTCTCAAATTCATTCAAAACGAGGGCGGAAATTCAGGAGCTTCTTTCGACGGTACGGCTATCTCCGATTACAAGGACGATTCAGGAAGTACGGGAGAAATTGCTTCGCGACCAGGAAACCCGCGAGCCGGAAGTTTTCTGGATTTCCGATTTTCAAAAGAGTACCGCCGGGCTGGCTGCTCCTCCTTCGCAAGACTCGCTCTTTCAATGGCATCTTGTACCGATCGAATTTGAAGATTTCTCCAATGTTTTCGTCGACACGGTGTACCTGGATAACCCCTTCGCGTCTTCGGGTGAGCGAAACGTGGTTCGCGCAAAGGTCCGGAATGATGGAAAGGAGGACGTCGAACAATTGAATGTAAAACTGACTGTCAACGGAGTACAGTCGGGAGCGGTAATCATCAGAGTGCCTGCAGGTGGAATAGGGGAAGCGACATTCGATCTGACTACGCGGCTGAATGGACTCAACAGAGCATCAATATCCTTTAACGATTTTCCTGTAAGCTTTGATAATGAGTTTTTCTTCAGTCTTAATTACAACGAAAAAATCAGGATCATCGAGATCAGAGAAGGCAGCGCCGCGTCTCCCGTTGAGAAGGTCTTCGGTAACGAACAGATATTCAATCACCGGTCGTTTGCGAAATCGAATTTCAACTATAGCCTCCTTAACGAGGCCGACCTTGTTGTAGTTAACGGTCTCAATGTCATGGATCAATCGCTGCAGTCGGCACTGCATGATTATCTGAACAGGGAAGGCGTGCTTTTTATTATTCCAGGATCTGGTATGGATGCCGGCGTTTTACGAACGTTCCTTCAACTTCCCGGGGTCGAACGTGTGGGCTCTCGTTCCATGCAGGAGTTGGACAAGCCGGATTATGCGAATCCGTTCTTTGAAAATGTCTTTGAGGAAAGATCGACGGCGATGATTATGCCGAAAGCAATGCCCGTTGTTGGCTGGGGAGCAGATCGGTCGGCCATCCTGCATCTTAAGGGCGGCGCTCCGTTCTTAAGTCGCTTTACCAGAAACGGCACAGTCTTTCTGCTGGCATCGCCACTTGAAGCAGGGTTCACGGATTTCTTTAATCACGCTCTTTTTGTTCCGGTCATGTATCGCATGGCCGCGAGCAGCAAAAAGGGGGAGCAGAAATTGTATTACACGCTTAACCAAAGCCTGCTGACACTTCGGCTTGATTCACTTCCGGGTGAAGAACAACTCCGCCTTGTCAGCGAAGAGGAGATCATTCCGTCGCAGCGCAAAACTGGGCAGCAGGTCGTGCTGGATCTGCCTCGCCATACCCTGAAGACCGGCTTCTACAAGGTCGTTGCAGCTGGTGATACGATAGACCTTCTTGCCTTTAATCCGGATACGCGGGAGTCGCTGATGGAACAATACGGGCCCGACGTTGCCACGACTTTTTTCGGTGGCGGTGAGAACGTCAGAATATTTGAGGCTTCTGATTCCGAGACTTTCAGCAACGAAATAAAGGAGCGATATTTGGGCACTCCATTGTGGAAGTACGCCATCATGCTGGCGTTGTTGTTCCTGGTTGCGGAGGTCCTTCTCATTCGGTTTATGAGATAACACCAACCGGAATCTTTGATGCTGCCAACCGATAATTATGATGCATTTACCTGATCTACAGGTTATTACAGTCAGCCTGAAACAAAGACACCCGGCTATTCCTTTTTTCATCTCCGCCCAATCCTCTAAAAATTTTGACCGATGAAGATTCTCATCCAGGGAGCACGAATTGTTGATCCGGCTTCATCCTTTCATCAGAAGGAAAAAAACATCCTTATCTCGGCGGGAAAAATACTTGAGATTGGGGATAAGAACTTTTCGGCGGACCGGGTGGTCAAAGCTGCAGGTATGATCCTCTCCACCGGATGGTTTGACATGGGTACTTTTGTTGGCGATCCGGGGCTCGAGCACAAGGAAGACCTGACTTCCGCAGCTGATGCCGCGATGCATGGCGGCTTCACCGGGATCTCGGTTCTGCCGAATACGACGCCATCGATCCAAAGCAAGAATGAGATCAGTTACGTCACGCGCGGTAACAAAGACCGGCTTGTGCAGATCTTTGCACTTGCTGCCGTCACCCGAAATAACAAAGGTGAAGAGTTAACCGAGATGATCGACTTGCACGAAGCAGGCGCGGTGGGATTTACCGATGGACTTAAAACCATCTGGCACACGGATATTGTTTTGAAGTCGCTCCAGTATTTGCAGAAGTTCAACGGCTTGCTGATCGACCATCCCGAAGATATCTGGCTCAACATGTTTGGGCAAATGCATGAAGGTGTAAATAGTACAATGCTTGGCCTGAAGGGCATGCCGCGAATAGCAGAAGATATTATCGTGAACCGGAACGTTGAATTATTGTCCTATGCGGGTGGCAGGCTTCATTTCGCGAAGATGTCATCCGGCAAGGCAATTGACGTAATCCGCGCGGCAAAAAAAAGGCTTCAGGTCACGTGCGACATAACCAGCTATCAGCCACTGATGGATGATGGAATGCTGCACGCGTTCGATACGAATTTCAAAGTCAACCCGCCACTGCGCGAGAAGGTCGATAATGACGCGTTGATCAAAGGCCTAAAGGACGGAACCATCGATGTGATTTGTTCAGGACACGTTCCGCAGGACGAAGAGTCGAAGAACACCGAATTCGACCAGGCCGAGTTCGGTATCATTAATCTGCAAACCGTCGCGGCCAACCTTTCGGCACTGTCGCGCCTCGTTGACTGGGAGGTGATCCTTCCCAAGATTACCACGCGGCCACGTCAGATTCTTGGTTTGACGGTCCCGGTCATTGAACCGGGTGAGGAGGCGAACTTGACGCTTGTTAACCCTTCAATGTCGTGGCGTTTTGATGAATTGACTAACCGCTCGAAATCCCGGAACTCCCCATGGTTCGGTCAGGAGATTACGGGCAAAGCGGTCGCAGTATTTAACAACGGCAAACACTGGACTGATCCGACGTTATGAGGAAGTCGCCTTTGCTACGTCTCGCTTTTCGGAACGCCCTTGTCGCCGGCCTGTTGATTGTTGTTTTTTTGATCATCCTTTTCTATGTCGATCGTCATCCGTTTCTGATTGCTCCGCTGTTTGATTTTCGGTTTTTCCTTTTTGCAGTCTTCATCTTCATCACACTAAAAGAATTTCGCGACTATTATCAGTCCGGAACGCTTTACTTCTGGCAGGGACTTTTCGCAAGCTTCGTTGTTGTTTTAGTGAGTTCATGGCTGGGTGCCGGTGGGCTGTGGCTTTTCGGAACGCTCGAGCCCGCGTTTGTGGCGAGCTATGTTCAGCAAATGATGGCCAAACTGAAAGAGTTTCCCCCAGAAGAGATTGCGAGAATCGGAAAAGAGACGTTTGATCGTAATTTAGAGCAGTTACCTGCGACCAACATTTCAACATTGGTGATTACCCATTTTGCACAGGGAATGCTGATCGGCATGCTGGTCAGTCTCGTGATGTCGGTAATTTTAAGAAGGACAAACCAAACCTAAAAAACTATGGAACAACAGGAAGTAACAGAAAGTGTAACCACGCGTTCAGCGGGAGTTCGTTATGGTCTGATCTCAGCGATCATCTCTATTGCTTTGTTTCTCGTGATGAGCGTCACGAAAATGGATATGCAGGGCCCGGGGCGCTGGCTGGGCATTCCCATTGGAATAATTCTCATCGTGCTGGCTCACAAGTACTACAAGGACAATGGCGATGGATTCATGAGCTATGGCCAGGGTATTGGTATCGCTTTTTGGATGGCACTCGTGTCGTCGGCGATAAGCAGTGTGTTCACGTACATTTATGTGAAGTTCGTCGATACCGGGTTCGTGGACATGATGAAAGACCAGCAGATACAGGCGATGGAGGAACAGGGAATGTCGGACGCTCAGATCGACCAGGCAATGAGCTTCAGCAGTGTGTTTTTTACGCCGGAAGCAATGTTGATCATGGGACTTATCATGGGAATAATCGTTACTGTGATTATCGCACTGATTGTTACTATCTTTACGCAAAAAAGCGCTCCGGAGGCGAGGATATGAGTGTATGCAGATTGCTCCTGATATTTCAGTGATCATACCGGCAAAAGATGAGGAGGAGTCAATCCCCGAACTTTGCCAATGGATAGGCCGTGTGATGCAAGCACACGGCTTTTCCTTTGAAGTCCTGGTCATTGACGATGGGAGCACGGATTCGACGTGGGACCAGATTACACGCATCAGTGAAAAGGATGACCGCTATAAGGGCATTCGCTTCAATCGCAATTATGGGAAGTCAGCGGCGCTGCAGACAGGCTTCCGCTCAAGTCGTGGCAAGGTCGTAATTACCATGGACGCCGACCTGCAGGACAGTCCCGACGAAATTCCCGAACTCTACCGTATGATCACAGAAGACGGATACCAGCTCGTTTCCGGCTGGAAAAAAGTCAGACGTGATCCGATTACAAAACGTCTTCCGTCGAAGTTTTTCAATTTCATCACCCGCGTCATTTCCGGTATCAAGCTGAACGACTTCAATTGCGGACTCAAGGCCTATAGGGACATCGTGGTAAAGAACATCAACGTCTATGGCGAGATGCACCGGTATATTCCGGTGATCGCTAAGTGGGCCGGGTTCACACGCATCGGTGAAAAGATCGTAGAACACAATCAGCGTAAATATGGCAGAACGAAATTCGGGTGGTCCCGTATGACCGGATTGCTTGACGTTCTCTCGATAACTTTCGTTGGTAAGTTCGGCCGGAAGCCGATGCACTTTTTCGGGTCGCTCGGATTTATATCATTCATGATCGGATTTCTGTTTACGGTCAAACTTTTTTACGACAAGATCAAGTCCCTCTATTTCGATCGCCTCCCCATGAAACGGGACATTACAGAACAACCTTTGTTCTACCTCGCGCTTGTCGCCGTGATCATAGGTGCGCAACTGTTTCTGACCGGCTTTCTGGCAGAACTCTTTGCAATCCAGACCATAGCGCGGAGGGATTATCTTGTAATCGAAAAGGTCGGATTTGACCAGCAAAAAAATCTGAGAGGCATTGACGCCGCATAGCGAAGGGTCACCGATGAAGCGCGTCCGGTATTCCGTCGTCGTTCCGGTTTACAACCGGCCTCAGGAGGTTGATGAACTCCTGCTCAGCCTGCTTAATCAACGATTCCAGGACTTTGAAGTGCTTATCATCGAGGATGGTTCAACGATCAGAAGCGACGAGGTTGTGCAACGCTATTCCGATCGCCTTAACATCCGCTACTTTTTCAAGTCAAATTCAGGTCCCGGTCCATCGCGAAACTTCGGCTTCGCTCACGCGCTTGGCGATTACTTTGTTGTTTTTGATTCCGACTGCGTGATTCCTCCCCAATACTTTGACGAGGTGAACGCCGCGCTCGCCGAATACAGTTGGGATGCGTGGGGCGGTCCTGATCGCGCGCACGACAGCTTTACACCAGTGCAGCGTGCGATGGGATATACGATGGCCTCTGTGCTGACTACAGGTGGTATTCGCGGCGGAAAGAAGCATCTTGGGTGGTTTCAGCCCCGGAGTTTCAACATGGGGATATCGCGCCGCGTCTTCGAGGTGACTGGTGGTTTTAAGTTTGATCGGTACGCGGAGGACATTGAGTTCAGCATCCGGATGCGGAACTGTGGATTCAAAGTCGGACTGATTCCCGATGCATATGTTTTTCACAAAAGGAGAACTTCCTTCGCCGGGTTCTATGATCAGGTCTATAATTTTGGCCGGGGCCGGATCCTCGTTGGAAGAGCTTTTCCTGACGAGGTGAAGCTAACACATTGGCTCCCGGCGATCTTTGTAATGGGCGTATCGTCTCTTGTGGTTCTGCCCTTTCTTTCCAGTACGCTTTTCTTTCTCGCCCTGCTTGGGCTGTCTTGCTATCTGCTTTCGATTTTCGCGCATTCGCTTGTTATTAATCGCGACTTAACGGTCGCGCTGCTGTCTGTCCCCGCTGCATGGCTGCAACTTTGGGGGTATGGGCTGGGTTTCCTGAAAGAGCGTTTCGACAGCGGATCATCGCGGCCGGGATAGGCACGCGTTGGAATTTGCGATTTTTTGGGTAATATTGTTTAAGCCCGAAACCTAACCATGAAAATCGCAAAAATCGCGCTCCCGGCTCTCGCCATGCTGGCATCTTTGACCTTTTGCCACGCGCAATCCTCAAAAGTACTTGAGCCCGGATATTACATCGTCGTTGCCGCCTATTCGCCCAATCATGAAAATCTGGCCACGCGTCTTGTCGGAACGCTTCACACGGAAGGTTTTGAGGCAAAATATGGTCTGCACGAACGTACAAATCTTCTGCTCGTCTTCGTGAAATACTTCGATAACCTTAAAGGGTCTATTCTTGAGATGCAGCAAATCAGAAAAACCACGCGGTTCAACGACGCGTGGGTGAGGGTTGTTCCTGGCGATATCGTTGCAAAACAGGAGCAGGAATCAGCACCTAATCCGACCGTTGCAAACGAGAACATGGAAGAAGTCGCACCCGCTCCTGTAGAGGAAATTGTGGAGAATCCGACCGATACCATTGTCGTTACCGACAATGAGGAGATTGTACAATACAAGCAAATGACCCTGGGGAACACTGAGGTGTTCTTAAGCCTGTTCCATGCGAGGAATAACCGCATCGTTGAAGGGGAAGTGACCGTGGTTGATACCGAACGCGCCAAAGAAATGACGCGGGTGAAAGGGAATGAATATCTGCATCTGCCCGACCCAAAAAGCAAATCGGGACAACTAACACTGATATGCGAGGCGTTTGGCTACCGGAAACTCCAGTACGAGATTAACTATCCGGTTCCACTTGCCGACACGGTCAAGCCTTACATCGATCTTATGGGCACGACCGTTGTTGTGAATTTTGACCTGGTGCGATATCATAAGGGAGATATTGCCACGCTTTATAATGTGTACTTCTTCAATGATGCAAACGTAATGCTTCCGGAGTCGCGCTACGAACTGAGTATGTTGCTGCAAATGATGCAGGAAGTTCCGACTTATAAGATCCGGCTACATGGCCATTCGAATGGGAACTATCATGGCAAGATCATCAAGATGGGTCCGGAAAAAAACTTCTTCTCGCTCGATGGCTCGGTGAGCGCGATCGGCTCGGCGAAGGAGCTTTCGCAGCTGCGTGCAGAGATCATACGGGATTACCTGATCGAGAACGGAATTTCTGGTGACCGTATCGAAATCAAGTCGTGGGGCGGAAAGAGACCCCTGTTCGATCGGAATGGTCCCAATGCGCGTAAGAACGTAAGGGTAGAAGTGGAAATCCTTGAGGGGCAACCAACTTAATCGCGATAGCTTTATTCATAGTACATTTATTTTCGTGACCATTTGTGTACGGCTATGAAGAGAATTCTGCGTAGCTTTTTTCTGATCATCAACTACAAGACCCTGCTGGTGACCGTGCTCGCGGTAATCTCAAGCGAGGTCTGTTTTCATTACAACCTGATCGCCAAATTCCCGGATATGCTTGTGGGCGTTGCGATAGTCTTTCCCGTGGTCTTCTCCATCAGTGCTGCGTATAACCGGAGAGAGACTGCCCTGCAGCGGTTCTCCGACTTTAAGGGTCACGCCATTACATTGTATTACGCAACCCGCGACTGGATTGTCATGGACAAGCCCAATGACCTTCCGGATCGCACGCGAGTCCTGATCGGCGGTATGATCCGCCTCGCACGTGAAATGTTCACTTCCTCCCACCGGAGTGAATGGGATCAAAATGAAAAACGGATCTATGATTATTTCTCCAGTCTTTCCCGCATGACCATCGAGATGCGACAACTTGGAATTCAGAGTACCGAGATTTCCAGGATCAACCAATACATAAGCAAAATGATTATCGCCTTCGACAGCCTGAAGGCAATTCATGGGTACCGGACTCCCGTTACCTTGCGCGCATACAGCAAAGTTTTCATCTATATATTCCCGATCATATACGGGCCATACTTTGCCAGTACGTTCAAAGACTTTTCCTCAAGTCTTGAATATGTAATGCCGGTGCTTTATAGTTTTATTCTTGTCAGTCTGGATAACATTCAGGATCATCTGGAACACCCGTTTGACGAAGTAGGGGAGGATGACATACGCATCGACGAAAAAGAGATCGTCACGTATATGGATTAGCTACTGCTTCTCCCACACGTCCTGGAAGTCTGTAATTTTTTGGAAAAGCGAATGTGCGAACTGGCACGCTGGTGTGATCCGTACGTTGCTTTCGCGCGCCCAGTCCACGGCACGTGCAACCATCTGTTTTCCCGCACCCCTGCCCCTGAGTGCATCGTCAACTTCCGTATGGTCGATGACAATGTGATCGGGGGAGTAGCGTGAATAGTACATGCTCGCCAGTGTCTTTCCGTTTTCTTCGATGTAAAAGATTCCCTTGTTCTTAAGTTCTTTGTGCAGGACTTCCATTTCGTGCTTTTATGTGTTCCGCGGTTTGAATACGAAAATGTAAACCTATGAAATTAATTCCGCCGATCATATCGAAACGCCGGGACACTGGTGTTCGCATTTATTCGCCAATCGGATGGCGGTACGCGGCGGGTTGACCCAATGGACAACAAAAAAGGGAGTCCACGCTGGTGGACTCCCCGCCTGTTCTCTCCATTTTTTCAAGCGTGAAATTGAACAATTTCTACTACCGGATTCATACTAACTTTTGCCGTAATGGAATTTGAGATCAGGCAGTTTGATTCAGCTTTCGAAAGGACTTTAAGTGCTTTTTCGTACTGCATGGCATCGGTAATCTCAACGACGGGATCGAGTTTCACCTCCGTCATCAGGTATTTGCCGTCTATCAGTTCCAGCTTGCCCGATGACTGACAACGGAATGAAATGAAATCAAGTTTAAAGTTTTCCGCAATCGCCAGAAACGTTGTCATTAAACAGCTGCTTACCGCGGCGGTGTACAAATGCTCGGGCGACCAGATACCGGGTATTCCTTTGGGGAACTCGGGAGGAGTTGCAACCTCGATACACCCGTTCTCTGATTTTGCACCATTTAGTTCGGGAGAACATATGATTCCCTTGCGGTCTGCACTCCACGTGACAGTTACATTATAGTGATGTGGTTCCATATAACAATTTTTCATTTAGGTTTTTGAAGCTGCCGCCATTGCATACACGCGTGTATCCCAATGCTTCCAGAATTACTTTGGCCGTTGCGCTTTTCATTCCCGAGGTACAACATGTGATCACAGGTTGATGTTTGTTGGGAAGTTTGTGCAGATTACCTGCCAACTCCTCAAGGGGAATGTTAATGGCGCCTTCAATATGGCCGGCGAAATATTCAGCCGGCGTGCGAACGTCAAGTATAATCCCGGCTTCCTCGGCAAACTTGTCAAAATCAATATCGGGGCATGCCTTGTAGTAGATCTTAATTGACTCCATCCCGTCTAATCTTTTGTTCACGTTCTATATCTGTGGAGGTCCCGGCTAACTTGTATAGTGGACAATGTCCTGAAAAAGCCGTTGTCCCGAGAAACGCTGCCGCCACAGGCAGGATAATAGTCAGCGGACCTGACACGATTCCTGTAAATGATAGAGCTACGAATACAGCCGCCGTGATCACTCTGATGATCCGGTCAGCAGGACCCATGTTCCTTTTCATTTTTTCTTCAAAGCTACTGGGTGCCAGGAAGCGCCTCTGTAACTATTGTCACGTACGCAGGAGATTTTTTTGGATGTGTAAAATGATGACAGACAATGCGGTAATAAGGGGACGCATAGCCTTGTAACACCAGGTTGTGATTTTCGTCATGCCGTAGCGGTTCTCTTCTGGTGATTAACAGTCGGGTTAGTTTCCGTCGAGAAAATATAACCTGAGACGTTCATACGGCATCTCAACTTCGAGATATACCGGCGCGTCGCTGATGCTGTGATAGTTCAGCTCGATGATGCTGGTCCTGCTGTTCTGGGGGCTTGGATAAACCCGTCCAACTGCATCAATGTTGATAATCTCAGTCTTTGAGATTTCCTCTTCTGAAATCGTAAGTTCTATGAATTTCGCCATACGCTTTGCGTTGATGTCATTTGCATAAATACCAGTCTAAATGCACAAAATAAAGTTCGACTTGAAATTTGATTGGGACGGGGTATTTATCCGCAATAGGCAAACCAGGGTGGGTGCATGCCAAAGTCATTTTCCCCTTTTCGTCGTATATTTCCAGACACTATGAGACCGGGTTTACTGCTGTTGGTTTTCGCACTCTCGACGACATCGTTGTATGCCCAAAGGAATCGCATCATGATCGGAGCAGCGTCCGATCTTAAATTCGCGCTCGATTCTGTTATTACGCTGTACCAGGAATCACACCCGGAGTCGGTCATCAGCGTAAGCTATGGATCCTCCGGAAAGCTTTTTGAACAGATCCTGAACGGAGCCCCGTTTCACCTCTACTTTTCTGCGGACATTACCTATCCGAATAGTCTTCGTGAACGCAATCTGACAGCATCCGATGTGTACACATATGGATATGGCAGGCTTGTGCTTTGGAGTCGCAAGCTCGATCCGTCAGTGGCGGGCATGGAGTTGTTGAGGCGTTCGGAAGTGAAGAAAGTCGCGATAGCGAATCCGCTGCACGCGCCTTACGGCCGGAAAGCCATGGAAGCATTGACCTACTTCCAGTTGGACAAA
>CBKWFZ010000024.1:0-13177 GCA_966673785.1 uncultured bacterium | reverse complement strand
CAACACAAGAATTGTTACCAAATACTTTAGCGCATTACTCTTCAATCTTTCCATTTATTGATATATCACAAATGTTCGCGTCTCCTTCTTATCAGTTTGAACCCACTCGCCCTTCGAATTCTTTTTCATTACTTGGACTTCGGCAGTGACGGTTTTATATGCCGTATCTTTTTTATAATGCTCATTGCGTGCATTGAAATACGAGTTGAGTACTTTAGTTTGATCTCCTTGCACGCTAAATGTCTTGACTCCTTCTCTCAATCTCACCTCAGCTTCGAGCACAGCACTATTTCCGTCGGTATCATTGCCAGAATTTGCAACATAGTTGAATGTAAACCGATCTGTCGATGCATCACCGCCAAGTGTATAAATCAAATCGTCAACGTATGACAAGTACGAACCAGGCCTAGTGCGAATCTTATCCGCCTCCATTTCTCTAAGATGGCCAAAAGGTCGAGAGTACATCGAATAGTCATCACTCACTCGAGAATGAGCATATGAATCACCAAGTCTATGAAGTGCAAAACCGCGGTCCATTAGACTTCCTGCAGCAGCGTACATTTGCCGAGACCGTTGTGCCTCTGCGTACCGAGAAGACCCTCCCAGTGCATGAAAATCATATTGATATCCTAATCCCGGAAACCATGTATTTGTTGCATACTGGACATCACCTCGCTCGTTCATCACATGATCTGGCGCTTCCGCAAAGTAAGCTAGACCATAGGGGTCCTGACCATGACCCCGCGCCGTTAAGGTAGCCGCCAAATACACGGTCCAAAAATGACCATCAGTTTCATACATTCCGTTGGGATCAAGAAATCTAACAGGATTATTGAATCCGTACCTATAGGGTGTTAGTGAATGCGCTGCGTCAGCCAAAGGGTCGGCAGAAGACCATCTTCCAATCTCTGGCTGATACATCCTCGCCCCGTAATCTAACCATCCAAGATCAAGTTCATCTTGCTTCTCTTTCCCGTTGTATTGGTACATATTCGGGGTACTATTCTCTCTTGAGTAGGAGTTAAACGTGAGTCCGAACGGATAGTAATCATCCATCTGCACCACCGGGCTCTTCACATGCTCCACCTTAAAATCGTCAAAGAACACGTCAACGGGATCGCCTCCGAGGACGACGTTGTCGTTGCTGAGATAAATATACATGAATCCCGCTTCTTTTACCGTGATCTCGGCATATAACCGCTCGTGCGAACCGTTGCTGCCGTTCTCTTTTGCTGCCGAAGTGACGACAACATAGTTGGTCTGGGCCGGGTCAAAAATCGGCTCGTAATCCTTGTTGAATGTGATGTAATTCAGGAACGCCTTCGTCACCGTACCGCCGCCGGATTTGCTCAGCAGCGCACCATAAGGAAATACCTGACTGCCTATGCTTCCGGCTGTACCGTTGTCAACAAGGATGCCGGGAACGTCGTTGGTGATGTCGTCCAACAGATCCACGAGCGCAGGCTGCCAGTTGTTCTCGTCCGGATCAATGTACTTAACGAATACTTCAACACGAACGACGTCACCCGGCATCACGCTTAGTGATTTTGCCAACCCAAACTGCTCGTTTGCGTTGCCCGAAAGCCGGGTCGATATATCGGAGGTTGTCTGATCCGGTGGCAATGGATCGCCCGGCCCGCCGGTGCCACCACCTGCTCCATCGTTGGTGTGGTCGAAGATCTCGGAATGTACCGTCACTGCTTCATCGTAATACAAAAACTCCCCGGATTCTTCCTGCGCATTGATATGCTCCATCGTAGCCACTGCCGCCTCCGTCTCCTCCTTCGTCGTAAACGTCAGCCGCACATTGCCCAGATGGTCCTTGAGGTGATACTGATATTCCGGGATACCGGTCATCACAAGGCGGCCTTCCACCGTGTTAATGAACTTAAGTGTCGGCTGAACGTTTCCAGTTTCGCTTTCGCCCTCAATAAAACAATCTCCTGCATAAAGGCTCTTTTTCACCAGTTGGCCCGAAGGGTTATATACTTCCTGGGCCAGCTTTTGGCCGGTAGCGTTATAAATATACTTCACGTACTCCCCGGTATTCTTGCGAACCGTTTCAGGAAGATTGAGGCGATTATAGGTGATCTCGCTGTCGCCGGTATTTGTGCTTGTAGCGTCAATTCCTTTGTTGTGATCCGCCTGCATGTTGCCGTTGGGGTCATATTGGTAGTCGTTCCCGGTATTAACGCCCTCCTTAAAGCCTTCCGTTAATGTTCCCGTATCGGTCACCTTCAGCAATTGGTTTCCACGGTAGGAGTAGACAAGATTGTCCATAGTACCGTAGGTCGTAATGCCGGTCGCATCTGCTCCGGTTCGGCCTTGCCGTTGCAGACCCAGAATGTTTCCGTTCAAATCATATCCGGACCTGTTATTCGCCACGTCCCAGATCTTTTCGTCGTAGCGACGGTTTTTCGACATGTTGCTGTTATAGTAGTGGGCCTCCACAAGCCGGTTCATCGGATCATAGTCGTATCCATATTGCTGGCTCTCTATGTCCGGTCCCTTCCAGTCGATCTGCGAAATGTTGCCATTAAACTGCGCGTCTATGTCGGCAAGCGTTGGATTATTATACCGCAGATCCATGCCAAACAGGTCCGATGTTTCGCGTATGTCATCCCCGTTTACACTGGTCAGCCACCCGCGGATATTGTAGCGGTAGTCTACATACTGCCTGAACGTAGTTCCGCTGTCGGTACTATGCAGTTTCTTCGTAATTAATTGCCCGAGCTCATTGTAGTCGTTTTCCACCATAAGAACAAAATCGGCCGGCATTCCCAATCCGTGCCAGATTCGCTTGAGCCTTCCCGCATGATCGTATTCAAATTTCTGTTCGCCGGAGTAAACAAAATTGCTGACACTCGTGGTCCCGGTATGCAGTACTCTTCCCACAAAGTCATAGACCGTCACGACTCTTTCAATGCTTCCTAAGCCCACCATGCTTGGCAATATGTTACTTGATACCTTCTCAATCACTCTGGCCTTGTCGTCATAATGGAATGCGTTCCAAAGCCAAAGGGGTTGATTTTCTCCCAACACTCTCGTTTTCGTTGCAGTAACCAAGCCCTTTAGTCGAGGAAAGCTAATCTTGTCAGAACAGCTGGTTCCCGAGTAATAGTATTGACCTTCAATGCCGCAGGGATTATATTCTAAATTCATAACCCGGGTTCCGTCAGGAGACCGCACCAGTCCGGCATACGAATCATCATCATAATACGTCGCAGTGAGGTAGCTATTCTCGTCACTCACCTTGGGGAATGACTGATTCGAGTATCCGTGCACAGCCGAGCTTCTGACCTCATACCATTCATCCGAATTGTTTTCCGCGGCGTCATAAAAATCATTCACGGCAATTTGCAGCGTTTCCCGATCACGCGAATCCGGGACGATGCCCGGCAGAACAGGTCGGTGGAGCGAATCAGAGTTGGGAAAGGTCCACTCCGGGGCACTGTTGCAGCTGCCGTCGCGTTTAGTTCTCTGGTTACCATCCTGCGTTAATACCAGGCGATCGCGGTTGTCGTACACCATATAAACCCAGTCAGCGCCCGGAACTTTCTTCGCAATCATGCGCTTGCGGCCATCGTAGCGATACTGAAATGCCAGCTGTCCCATCACATCCTCAGTGGCAGTACCCGTCGACGCACTCACCGTAGCCGATGCAGCTGACAGATCCGACCCTGCTTTTGCTTTGATCCGATAATAATACGTTGTCTCCGTCGAAATTCCGTTGTCCGTATAGGCAGTGGTATTCGCCGCCGCTGTTGTAATCACTTCGAACCCGGATGTCGCATTCGTTGAGCGTTCGATCTGATAGCCCGTTTCCGCGGTATTCGAATCACTCCATGAAAGATCAATCGCCGTTGATGACACGGCTCGTGCAGTCACACATCCCGGAGCAGCCAGTGTTACCGTAGTCGTTGCAGACGCCACACCCGTGAAGGCTGAGTTGACGGTCCCGTTGGTCGCACGGATGCGGTAGTAATAGGTCGTGTTGCTAGTTAGACCGGTATTGGTGTAGGAAGTCGCATTGGCCGCCGTGGTATGGATCGTAGTAAATGTGCCACCGGCGGTTGGAGCGCGTTGAATCTGGAATCCTGTTTCATTGGAGGAATTATCGCTCCAGCTTAAGTTGATCGACGTCGCAGATGACGTTGCTGCCACAAGGTTCGAAGGCCCTGTGATTGTTTCTGCTCCCGTTGTGGCATTCGTGTTACTAGTAAACGCGGATGCACCTTCACCATTCACCGCACGGATGCGATAATAGTACGTAGTCGAGGAAGCAAGTCCGGTGTTGTTGTAGCTGGTCGTATTCGCTGCCGTCGTATGGATTGTTGAAAACCCGCTTCCGGATGAAAGTGAACGCTGGATCTCAAACCCGGTTTCGTTCGTTGAGTTATCCGTCCAGCTTAGGTTGATTTGGGAGGTGCCTGCAGCCGTTGCTGACAATGCCGACGGCGCAGCCGGAAGCTCGGGACTTGCGCTCGCCAATGCGGCTACTTCGGCGGCTGACAGTTGCCGGTCATAGATCCGCACATCATCAATGCTGCCGCCCCACCAGCTTGCGTTGTTGACGTTCTTTCCGATGTGCGCCCTGAATAGTGTGGTGTTGATCGTTTTCGCCGCTGAAGCAACCTCTGAACCATCGAGGTATAGCTTAACCGTTGTGCCATCATAGGTCATCGCAAAGTGGTACCAGGTATTGGTTTGAACCAGACCTGTGGAACTGGTAGTCACGCTGCCGAAGCTTCCACCATTTACCGACGACCCCTGTTGTCCAATCGACACGCCCTGATTGGTTGACGGGCTGCCAAACGCAACGATCGTATGCGATCCCGTCGAAAAAGTTGTCTTCGCCCAGGCTGCCAGCGTAACACTTGCATTACCCGAAGGCAGTGATGCGGGATTGCCCAGCTCGATAAACTGGTTTGAGCCATTCACCGTCAGCGAATGCGTTCCTTCCTTGCTATCGGTCGAGAACGACGGCCCATTGACTAACGTTCCCTGAAGGTTACTCCCCGACTCGTCACTGGCATTGTTGTTCACTTTCCAGTGTCCTATCGGACCCGATCCGGAGGACGAGTTTGTAGTCGCGTTTGCGGTGTTCGAGTATGATGATTCACCGTTACCATTAACAGCACGGACGCGATAGTAGTAGGTTGTGGCTGGATTCAGTCCCGTGTTGCTATAGCTTGTTGCGTTTACCGCCGTTGTGTGCATCAGTGCAAAACCTGTGGTCTCGCTTGTGGACCTTTCGATCTGGTAACCAGTCTCGTCGGTGGCGTTGTCTATCCAGGCGATATCGATCTGTGACATCCCTTGCGCGGTGGCGGTAAGTTGTGTCGGTGCCGCCGGCAGCTGAGGTGCGACACTGGCAAGTTGCTGGATCTCTGAGGCTGACAACGCCCTGCCATAAATGCGCGCATCATCGATGCTGCCGCCCCACCAGCTCGCGTTGTTGATATTCTTGCCGATATGCGCCCGCAGGTGCACAATACTGATCGTCTTTGCTGCCGAAGCTACTTCGGTGCCATCCAGGTACAGTCTGACCGTGGTTCCATCGTAGGTCATGGCAAAGTGATACCACGTGTTGGTTTGTATCAGGCCTGTCGAACTGGTGATTACATCCCACATGCCGCCGCCGTTAACCGACGTGCCCTGTTGCCCGACCGAGACCCCCTGGTTGTTGGATGGACTTCCAAAAGCAATGATCGAATGAGCGCCGGTCGAATTGGTGGTCTTTGCCCAGGCCGCCAGTGTGACACTCGCGTTCCCCGAAGGAAGCGACGAAGGATTACCGAGTTCGATAAACTGATCAGAACCGTTCACCGTCAGCGAATGCGTTCCTTCTTTGCTATCGGTTGAAAAAGTGGGGGCATTGACCAGCGTACCGTGAAGACTATTGCCAGACTCATCATTGGCATTATTGTTCACTTTCCAATGGCCAACCGGACCGGAACCTGAAGCTGATGCAGTTGTAGCGTTTGCCGTATTGGAGTATGTCGATTCGCCATTGCCATTAACAGCACGGACGCGATAGTAATACGTCGTTCCCGCGTTGAGTTCTGTGTTGTTGTAGCTTGTGGCACTCGCCGCCGTTGTATGGATCAGCGCGAAGCCCGTGGTCTCGCTCGTGGACCGCTCGATCTGGTAACCAGTCTCATCAGTGGCGTTGTCCGTCCACGACAAATTGATCTGCGAACTTCCCTGAGCGGTGGCACCCAGTCCGGTCGGGGCAGCTGGCGGTTGCGGCGCGCTGCTTGCCAGCGCCTGCACTTCGGCAGCGGAAAGCGCGTAAGTATACATACGCGCATCGTCGATGGCTCCACCCCAGTAGCTTGAGTTGTTTACGTTCTTGCCGATGTGTGCACGCAGCAAGTTGATGCTTATCGTTTTTGCTGCTGTCGCGACCTGCGTTCCGTCAAGATAAAGCTTCACCGTTGTACCGTCGTAGGTCATCGCGTAGTGTTGCCATGTATTGGCCTGCACAAGCCCTGTCGCGCTGCTGACGTAGTCCCATACTCCACCTCCTGTAACCATAGTACCCTGTTGTCCGACAGCCACTGCCCCACCCGTTGTGCCGGGATTACCGAAAGCGATGATCATGTGCGCGCCCGTTGTGTACGTGGTCTTCGCCCATGCTGCCAGTGTAACAGCAGTCGTCCCCGTTGGTAGCGATGAAGGATTGCCCAGGTCGACAAAATCATTGCTGCCGTCGAGGCTCAGCGCATGCGACCCTTCCTTACTGTCCGTAGTAAACGTCGCGCCATTGGTTAATGTACCATTGAATCCACTGCCGGAAGCGTCCGTGGCGTCATTGTTAAATCTCCAGTGGCCGATCTGCGCCTCCGTCACCAGGCACAACGCGGTAACAAAAAAGATTGTCAGGCTAAGGGTTCTCATGTCTAAGGTTAGGTTCGTGTCGGTGTTTTACAACTTGATGTCTATTGGCTAATAAGGGCTTTGACAGCTTCCGGAGGAAGTACAACGACCAGGTTACCGAAGTCGTCGTAGATATAGTAGGTCTGCGCCCAGTGATCGTCGTTGTTCAGGCTGGCGTTTTCCACCGCCTGGACTTTCTTGAGGATGACGCGGCCTTCTTTGTCGGTGTATTCACGGACTTCGCTGTTGTTTTCGTCAATTATGCTCCTGATCAAAAGCTGATCAGATGCATAAAATCCGCCCGGCTCAACAACTCCTTCCATAGGACTGAAGCGTTCGAGCTCCCCGGAAACACTCATTCTCCAAGCAATCACCCGCTCTTGATCGATTCCAGTGCCATGTCGGTTGATCGGATAAAAGGAACGCACAGTTTTGTTTTCACTTGCCCAAACCTCGCCGGCACCTAACTCGACCACAGGACGTGTAAGCGGAGACGGCTCAAAAGTCACATATGAAAATGGTCTTGAATCCGCGGAAACAGGACCTCCAGTTTGATAGAATTGATGGTGTTCGCTACCCTCGTAGACAAATGATTCAGGTCCATCCAATCCCGCAGACAACGCATTGTCTTTGTACCATCCGTTGCTACCGAATACAAATGGGAGAAATTTAAACGACTCTCTTCCAAGCGCGTCATAAAATATTGGCTGAACGACGTCTTGTTGATTGGGAGAACCGGCGTGAGTGACAACCTGACTCAGCCGTCCAATTCCATCAAAGAATTGGGTAACTTGTTCTTTATCTGAACGCGTCAGCCCATCTATGCTTGAAGTATTCAAGACTCCACTCGTCATGATATCGACCGAGCTGACGAAATTTTTGTCGGCGCTAACGGAAACAATATTTGAAAATTGGGACTGACCAGATACGTTCGCAGCACGGATTCGATAGTAATACATCTTGTTTTTCGGCTGTACTCCCGGTACGATTGCTGCGTTTCCGGTTACCGCTAACCCATCGAAGCCTTGCAATATTGACGATGGCGCAAAATCATAGGACTCCGATACCTGCAATAAGTAGTATTCCGCATTGCTTACGTCATCCCAATTTGCCTGGAAGGAGTTAGGATTTACATAAGTCGCATGTCGAGCGAATGGGGCTTTCGGAGGCATCACAACGCTTCGAACGTTGGAATATTCCGAATAGAAGCCATTAAATGCACGAACGCGATACATTAGCGTCTTTCCAGCGAGGTTACCGTTCACTTCTCTTGCAGTTTCCGAGACAACGAGATTTTGGTAGGAGACTCCATTGTATGAGTAAAAAGAAACAAAGTTATCTTCAGATACATCGAGCACATAGTAGGTTGCTCCGGCTACGCCAGTCCAGTTCGCTGTAAAACCAGCTGCTGTTATCTGACTAGCAGGCAGTGCTTCAGGCGTGGACGGTACGGTGACCACAGAAGAAATTCTGAAGGCAGTTGGAGACCCACTAATGATTGCCCTGACGCGGAAACTATATTTTGTTGCCGTGAGAAGATTTGTGACGTTAGTTTGCTGACCCACGGCATTTGTTTGGCTGAATACGATGTTAGAGAAAGTATCATCAGCTGCAACCTGTACTTCATAAGAGCTGGCATTGGCGACGGCGGACCAATTGCAGACAAATGAACTGGTTGTTACGTTCGTGGCCCAAACGGATGAAGGTCCGTATGTCAGCGTTTTAACCGACACCGTATTCGAATACGTTGAGGTTCCGGCTGAATTCACCGCGCGAAGCCGATAGTAGTAAGTAGTATTGGCAGTTGGCACTGTGACTTGCTGACTATTCGAGACAGGGAGATTTTGATATCCAGCGAGAAAAGATGAAAAGTTACTTGCCGTTGAGACATCAAGAAGATAGGAATCTGCACCATTGCTAGGATTCCAGTTTGCCACGAAGGATCTCAGATCAATATTATTAGCAGCGGTTGCGGTAGGTGGGGGCGGGATGGTGACTGTCACAACAGTATTGGAATTAGAAGACACTCCAAAAGCGTTAACCGCCCGCACCCGATAATAATAGGTAGTCCCAGGCGAAAGCCCGGTAACGATAGCGTTATTTGACACAACTGAAAAGTCATTAAAGCCATTCAAAAACGAAGAAAAGGAAGAATTGGTGGAAACGTCTAGTCGATAACTTGTCGCCGAATTCGAAAGCCCCCAGTTTGCAGTGAAGGAGATCGATGTAGAATTTGAGGCAGCACCTGCCACAGGCGCTGGAGGCGGAGGTTGCGTAGTCGTCAGACTAACAATATTCGAGTATCCGGTATTAATCGCTTTCACCCTGTAGTAATAGGTCGTCAAGGGCGAGAGTCCTGTGAAGGTCCTGGAGAGCCCGTTCGCACCCACGTTTTGATATACGAAGCTCGTAAACAACTGACTGGTCGATACGTCTATCAGATACGTGGAGGCACCAGTGCTCGTCCAATTTGCGGTAAACGTATCATTTCCAACATTGCTGGCCGGCAGTGCCTGCGGCTGTGCCTTTAAACAACCAGAAGAGCAGACCAAAAAGAAAACAATGAAGGATACCGGTTTTGCGAAACGTTTGAACATATTGACAAATTTTACCTTTTTGACAGTTAGGCCTCGTGATCAATTTTCACCGACAAAATGATAGGTGAAGCTCTTCAGAATATTTTTGTTGTCATCCCTCACGATTTGGAGACGATTGAATGCATCATACTCATAGTACGTAACGATCATGTTTTTATCGGTAGACGAGGAAATGTTTCCGGAAGGTGCGTAGGTATAGGTCGTCACTGACGCGCCCTCAGGATAAATACGTACCTCGTCCAGGTCAACATTACCACTGGAAACCGATAGTGTCACCGTAGTTTCGCTGTTCAATGTGATTTGTTTACGGTAGAGTCGCCAACCATTGATATCCGGTTGTGAGGATCCAAGATCGACAATACTTCCTCCCGCGACATTAATTGGTGCTTTCGCGTAGTATTCCAAGGTGTATTTCCCCTGAGCAAGATTTCTGGCAATCGGAGTAGAAGGCGAAAGTGGGTAGAAATATTCACCGGTGCGCGCTGGTGTCGCGCCACTTCCTGCTCCGGAGAACATCCAACTCCCTTCGTTAGCGCCATTTTCGAAGCTTGTGTATGCGACTCTTTCAAAATCGGCATTCCTTACTTCTGCGATAGGATATTGTTTATTTGCATCCCAGAGATAGACCGTCTTGCTATCGTCTACTTTGGAAACAGATTGAATATTTCCTTTCTCGTCATACAGATCAAATTCAATTAATTCTTCATACCGGGTGTCCATTGAAATCGAATTTGGTGTAACATCGGACCGTCGAAACGTCGAAAGTTGGATCGGCGGGTGTGTTTGCAGGCGATACAATTTGTCAACCAACGGCACCTGAGGCTTGAAGGTTGTGAATTGTCCCATAGTCACATAATCCGTCAAATTTCCATTTGCATCCCTGTCTTGTATGACATTATATTTTTCAACGGGTAAGATTATGTTCTCGTCTGCGAGGTTCTTTATTCCAAAGTCATTGTCCGATAGCAAACCATAATCAGGCGTGTATACTATGATACTTGTTTCTTGCCTGCCATCACTGTTTGATGTTCGGGTTTTAATCGGATTTTGATGATTATCGCCATATATGTACGTTGTCTCGGTCTTATGGCGATGCGTGGAGTCATCGGGATGAAATGTGGTTACAACAGTCTTGTCCAGAAATACACGTTCCGACCGGATTGCAGGGTATATATAGAGCCTCCTAATCAGAGGTCCTGGGCCTGGAATCGTTTCAAGCTGATAACTATAGATGTTATTTTCGAGCGCTGTTCTCTGAATGTTCTCCACACGAACGACGGGATGAAATGTTCCGTCTGGCTTAATCTTATAGTCAGTCTTTCTAATAAGCGATCCATTCAGTTTGCGGCTGAGGTTGGGTATTCCCGCAGGCCGCTCGTTGAACCATGGATCACCAGAATAATTGTATCCAAACAATGAATCACGCTCGTTTATAAAATCATACACTGTTTTCCCACATGTTTCAGAACTGACTGTTTCAACTACTCGATCGTATCCGATAGTACTTGTTAACGGAATGATGCTGTTTGAATATCTTTGAAAAGTCGGACAGAACAGTCCGTTTGCGTCTGATTCCCAATAGGTACGCCAGTAGTATATTGGAGATAAAAGCTTTCCCCACGAATGCTCTGAAGTGCCATTCCTGCTATGATAGTCATAGTTGGTTGATTTGACGAGCAACCCGTTATGATCATAATTCTTGATCGCTGACACACGAAGCCCCCCGCCAACTAAATAATTTCTCGACGAAGGAAGTGAAAGGTAATTCGGCTCATACCAGCTAAGCTTTATTGTCGTCATCACATACTCGGATGGGATGTTCCCGTCGATCCAAAACTTGTATGAACTTTCGTTAGTCACAGACAAGTCGGAAGCCTGACACTGGGGTCCGCCACACGTCGTGTTTTCGCCCGTTATGTCGCGACGATTTCCGTCAATTTCCACATAAATTGATCCTGCTGGATATAATGAATTACCGCGAAATGTTGAACAGCCATTTGACTGTGAATAGCAAATAAAACCCACGACTGCGGTCACTCCAATAGCATCGCCAGGTATGAAATCACTTATGCTCCCGGAAAGCTCCTCACCAGCCTCTGAATTATAGAAACGGATCACATGATCTCTTTGCACATAAGTGTTTGGATTTTGAGAGCTCCCTAGCTGAGATGGTGTTAACGTGTACGTGTTTGCTTCAGTCCATATCTCGGTACGACCTCCGGTCGGATATTTCAGTTCCGAGAGCGAAAAGATTTTCATCTTTTCAGCGTTAGATTCTCGGTTGGCGCCCGGCAAATCGAGTGCATCATACGTCAAATAGACAGGGACATAAGGTCCGCCATCGCCTGACTGCTGGTTCGTCCCAACTTTTACGGGTCCGATATAGCGGGGTAAACCTGTTGTATTCGTACGGTCATTAAAATATCCCCAATGGTCGATGGCTCGCGAGTTCAGTGGCGGGTTTGTAACTTCAGTATGATATTTGAATTCATACGGCGGAAGGGTATTTTGAGATGATTTCTCCACCACTTTGTCGAGTCGCATCCTTTCCGGATCGAAAAGGGAATACTTGAATTCAAATTCCCGAATGGGCTCGGCCATTCCGGTCCGAAAAACACGCAGACCGACGACGCGTTTCCCGTTGTAATCCGTCCTTTGTTCGTCGAGCTCGAATTCCACGTAGCCCTGTTGATAGGTTATGCGTTTTAAGATGTATGCCGTACTAAAGCTCGTTCCGGTTATCGTATGGGATCCGGAAATCCCGGTGCAGCCGCCGAAGAAGCCAACATAGTTCTCTCCGGTGATTACAGGTAGGCTAGACGTCTCATATTCAAAGTCAACTGCGAATCCCCTCGGAGACTCGATTCTGGAGAGATACCAAGAAGTTACATAATTCCCCACATAGGGATTCTGTGAAGCAACTTCCCGGTGTTGAAAAAAATAGGTAAAACCGCGATCATCTTTTAAAACGAAGTTACCATACTTGCCTTCCGGTTTTATAATGATTAAATCATCTTTTCTTTCAAATATCGGATCCCCTGATCGCGTGAAGATGAATCTGCCACTCTTTCCTGCGAAATTATAGGTAAATATGTCATACTCGGAATCAAGGGTTTCAAGATGATCCAGTTTACCGTCAAAGTCAAAGACCTCCCCGGCAGTAGTCTCGATAGATTTGGGAAAGTTTTGATTGTAGCTCAGATCAAAGATGGCCCATGGCAACTTCATGCCAGGTTGATTTGGTAGTATCTTAGCGGGCCTCCCCTTCGTTACGAGATCAAATAATCCATTTACGATTTCCAGATCGTCTTTATCTCTCATTTGCCTATTCACAACTCCAGAGGCGTTAAGCGCCCAGCCCAGCCCTACCCATCCAGCCAGCTCCTTTACCCGGATCCCGCCAGTATGATAATCCAGTGTGATCGGTAATGTAATATCACCCGTTTCTATCGTATGAAGTGGTATTGAAATCGACGTCGTGCCGGTATAATGACTCACCGGAATGTCACCAAACTTCCCCAACGCCGCTGCATTGGGCGACTGTGGAATTACCTTCGGCATTTCCTGACTTAATGAACTCACTGAAACAAGTAAGAAATAGAACAGAAGTATCCTTCGCATTTCCGTGTGGTTTGAGATCTTTGGTAATAAAGATTAGCTGAGACTAGTTGTCTCCTACTTTTAATAACTTCCTGGTG
>CBKWFZ010000023.1:0-13367 GCA_966673785.1 uncultured bacterium | reverse complement strand
AGAATAAGTTTTTTCATCCCCTTTTCCTTAAGGCTGGTCAACCCTTTCTGAAATTCTTCGTACGTCGTGGCGGAAAAGCGGTTCACTTTTATGTATCCGACATCCGGCGTCACCATATAGGCCACATCGACGGAGTGATTCGGAATTTTGTCGCGAACGATGTTATAGCTAAGCTGCTTTTCGCGACGAAGGATCTTCACGTTCACCTCTGTGCCCTTGGGTCCTTTTAACGCCTTCATGACATCGCTGGTGGTTATGGATGCACCGGCGAGCGATTTGCCATCGACTTCAACGATCTTGTCTCCCGATTGAATGCCAAGCGCCTCGGAAGGACCGCCGCTCAATGCGGAAACAACAACCACGGTATCGTTAAATATGTTGAACTCTATGCCTATACCATCAAAGTTTCCGCGTAGATCTTCATTGGCTGCGACCCGGTCGCTTGCCGGTATGTAAGCCGAATGCGGATCGAGCTTATGCAGCATGTGCTGAATGGCGTCATCGACAAGACCGGTAGTATTAATCGTGTCTACATATTCATCCTTGATCTGGGTGAGTACTTCCCGGAACTTCTGAACATCCTGATTCACGTCACTGCCGGCCCGTTTGTTATTCAGATTTCCACCGATAAAAAGCCCGGCGGCAATACCCAGACAAAGCACCAGGGGCAATTTGATCTGATAGCCGGTATTCTGCTGATTCTCACTCATTGATTCTGATCGTCTTTGTTCGATAAAAATGTATAACGAATTGCGAAAATAAATGTTAGCTGGCCTATTAGCCAATGTTGATTCTATTTGTTTGGATTCCGTCGCCCCGGCATTCGGAACGGTGGACCTTTGGTCATAGCGCCAGCCTCAAATTCTTAAACGCATTTTTCCAAAAGTAACGTTCATTTTGGGTTATATTTACCGGAATAATGGAAAGAACAGCATTAAAAGACACGCGAATTGCGGAACTGGTCAGCCAGAACTACGTCCACGCGTATGTGCTGTTCTATTTCGGAATCCGGTTCTATGAGTACTCCGAACTTACGCTTGGTGAAGTCTGCCTGAAGCGTAATCTCCGCGTGGAACAGGTGATCCGGGAACTCGAATCGCCCACCTACCTCAGGGAGGCGGAGCTGCCTTTGACTTCTTATCCGGTCGACCTCATCATCGAGTACCTCAAGCATTCGCATTTCCTCTTCATCAAACATAAACTGCCCTATATCGCGCGGCTCGTGGAGAGTTTCAAGGCAAACCACGATGACTTTCTCGCGATCGAGCGTGACCTGAAGATTGTATTTCCGCTTTTCGTCGAAGACTTCATTCAGCACATCTACGAGGAAGAGGACACACTTTTCACGTTCATCCAGGCACTTGAACGCGCTTCGAAAGGAAATTACATCCCGACGAAGCTGTTCTGTTTAATGGAAAAGAACGCGATGCAGCGTTTCGCCATGGACCACGAGGCGCATGACGACGAGATGCAGGGAATCAGGAAGATCACGAGGGATTATCAGATCCCATCGCATTGCCCGCTCCACATTAAGGTCCTCTACAGCGAACTCAAGGCGTTTGAAGAAAGCCTCATAACCCATGCCAGAATTGAGAACGAGATCCTCTTTCCAAAGGCAATGGTACTTGAAAACCAGGTGAAGAAGATGATGGCTGAAAAGATTGCCCTGAACTAGATTCCGTTCAAAACTTCGTCTGTGATTATTACCGTTCCGTTGTCGAAAACAGCACTGTACCTGCGTAGCTCACGGCTTGCAGGTCCTCCGGCCGGAGCTCCTTCAAAAGTAAAAACCGAGCCGCAACAGGGGTCGTGAATCTGAAGGCCGGTGCCGTCCACCTCAACCGTTGCACAAGCTTCATTGGGCGTGAACGTACAATTCCTTTCAAAAGCGTAGAATGTCGTTGCGCTCTTGCGGTAAAGGATAATTCCCTTTACGCCGCCGTCAATGTAAGCATAGGATCCAGTCGACTGCAGCCCAAAATATTCCGGCAGCCCCAGGTTCACATAAATATCATCGAAACGGATATAGGGTATATCTGCGTCTTCTTCCGGAGCACAGGTTTGCAGCAGGAGCATCGATGCCATTGCTGCCATGAGTTTAATTTTCCTTATGATATTCATAAAATCCTTTCCCGGTTTTGCGTCCAAGCGCTCCGTTGTCGACCTTTTCCTGCTGGATCCGCGAAGGCGTAAAGCGGGAAGGCTTGTCAAGGGCTTCGTAAATCGATTTTGTTACAGCCAGATTGGTGTCGATTCCGATCAGGTCCATCAATTCGAAAGGGCCCATCCTGAAACCGGCGCTACGCAGCAAGCGATCGATTCCACTCTCATCACATGCCCCCGCCTCAAGGAGGTACAACGATTCTGAATAAAACGGCCGCGCTACGCGGTTAACAATAAAGCCCGGTGAATCGTTTGCAAGTACCGCCTGCTTTTCGAGCTTCCCGCAGAATTGCCGGAGAAGTTCAATCGTACGTGGGTCCGTCTGGCTTCCGACAACAATCTCGACCAGCTTCATGACCGGCGCCGGGTTGAAGAAGTGCAGCCCGGCAAACCGCCCCGGATGCTTCAGGTCGCTGCCAATTTCGGTTACCGAAAGGGATGAAGTATTCGAAACGAGAACCGATTCCGGCGTATTCACCGATTCTATACGCGCGAAAATTTCCCGCTTCACGGCGATATTCTCTACAACCGCCTCAATGATCAGATCGGCTTTTACCCGTTCAAGTATTGTTTCCCCCGAAATACGGGAGGAAATTTCCGATGCATCCTTCGCCGATATTTTGTCTTTCGCGACGAGTTTGTCAAGACTGCGGCGGATTGAAGCGATTCCGCTCTCAACGAATTCATGGCGTATATCGAAAAGGGTGACCGCGAATCCAGCCCATGCGCAGACCTGAGCGATGCCCTGGCCCATCGTACCGGCACCGATCACGCCTACCCGAGCGGGTGGATCAATTGATTTCATAGCACCGCCTGAAACTGGCGCAGGAACCGGACGTCGTTCTCGGAGAACAGGCGCAGATCGTTAATCTGGTACCGAAGCATGGTTACCCGTTCGATCCCCATCCCAAACGCGAAACCTGTGAATTCCTCCGGATCAATGCCGCAGTTGCGCAGTACGTTCGGATGAACCATTCCAGAACCGGCGATTTCAACCCACCCCGAATGCTTGCAGACATTGCATCCCTTGCCTTTACATATCAGGCAGGAAATATCAACCTCTGCGCTCGGTTCGGTAAACGGAAAGAACGACGGACGGAAACGGATTTGAATATCCTTACCGTACATCTCTTTTGCGAAATGGTAGATCGTCTGTTTCAGGTCGGCAAAACCCACATTGCGGTCAACATACAAACCCTCCACCTGATGGAAGAAACAGTGGGCGCGGGCTGAAATCGCTTCATTGCGGTAAACGCGTCCGGGCATGATGGCACGGATCGGCGGTTTCGATTTCTCCATTAACCGGATCTGCACATTAGAGGTGTGCGTCCTGAGCAGCATATCTTCGCCCCCCGCAGCTCCTTTCTCGATGAAGAACGTATCCTGCATCTCGCGGGCAGGATGGTTTTCGGGAAAATTCAGCGCCGAAAAGTTCGCCCAGTCGTTTTCTATTTCAGGTCCGTCCTCGACGTTGAAGCCGAGGCGTTCGAAGATCTCAATAATCCGGTATCGTGTAAGCGAAAGCGGATGAAGGTTACCGGCTGCGTTTGGCACGGGAGGCAACGTAAGATCCAGATCTGCTACCGGCGACGAGGACGTGTCGATGGTTTCGGTAAGTTGCGACAACTTGGTCTCCGCAGCCTGCTTAAGCTCATTAAGCGTACGACCAACGGCCTTCTTCTGCTCAGCGGTCATCGTTTTAAGCTTGTCGAAAAGTTCGGCGATCGCACCCTTCTTGCTTACGAACTGCAAGCGAAAGTTTTCAACTTCCTGCCTGTCTACGGCAGTGTACTGTTTTACCTTCTCAAGTAATTCCTGTATTCGCGATTCCATTTCCATACGTGCAAAAATAGCAATTAATCCTCCTCTGCTTCTTTTCCTGACAGCCGCGCCAGTATCAACCTGTCGAGCGTAATACTCAGGATTATCGAAACGACGACGATGGCGATCAGAACCTGAAAGTCAGAGTATCCATTCAGGGTAACACAGACCGCAATAAAAACAATCTGGATGAATCCTAAAACCGTTGTTGTGCGGGCATGAGTAAGACCGAGGCGCATGAGTGCGTGGTGAATATGACTTTTGTCGGGCTTGAAAGGCGATTGCTTTTTCAGCAGCCGGAGGATTACGATCCGCAGGGTGTCGACCAGGGGTATGATAATGAACGAGGCAGCCGCTCCGATCGGTGCAGTAAACCGGTAGGGGTTTGCGGCAGGAAGTCCATGGTTCATCTCAATGAAGTGAATGGTGAGCGTTGCGAGAAACATTCCGATCACCAGGGCTCCCGTGTCCCCCATGAAAACTTCGGACGGCTCCCAGTTGAATATCAGGAAAGCGAGTATCGCACCGAGCATCGAGAATGCAAGCACAGAGAAGATATACTCCTCAACCAGCAGGTACCAGATGCCGAAGGCGGCGAGCGCGATTATTGCAATCGTTCCCGCAAGGCCGTCGAGGCCATCGATCAGGTTGAACGAATTGGTTATAACAATAATGGTAAAGTATGTAAGACAAATGCTGGCGGTCTCTGAAAGCTCGAACACGTCGAAAAGGCCATAGAAGGAACGTATCCGCAGATCAAAAAGAAAGATCAGCAATGAGGCGGCCATGATCTGTCCCACCAGTTTCACCATGGCACGCAGGGGCACCAGGTCGTCGCGGACGCCAATGAAGAAGATGACGAAGAGGGCAACCAGAATAAATTTTATCCGGGCCCATCCTTCAATATCGATCCAGATCAGGGACGAAATAAAAAATCCGATGAAGATTGCTATGCCACCCATTGAGGGGGTAACCTTCTTGTGAATCTTCCGGCGACCCGGGACATCGACCAGGTTTTTTTGCAATGAATACTTTATGATCACCGGCACGATGAGGAAAGCTATCAGGAAAGCGGTCGTTGCAGCGGCTATTTGGATCGCCATAGTTTAATAATCGGTCTTAAAAATAGCTAAGCGATTCTATTGTATAACACGTTGTTTGATATTGTTTTTCTCTTTCGAATACCACAACACCATCTTTTTCAGGCCATCGCGGGTATTGTATCGCGGAGCAAAACCCTCGTCAAAAAGTCTGCGTGCCGAGTGATGTGTTGCTGTAGAAAGCTTTCGCACGCGTGCCGAGGAAATCGGGAAATTTCTGCCCGTAACTTTTATCGCCGCGTCAAACGGAAGGCTCATCAGCAGCGCTAATGGCATCGGCAATGTGAACCTTACTTTTTTGCCGAGCGCCTCGGCGATAGTCTCCCCTATTTCACGTGAAGTCAACTGCGGTTCGTCGGCGTAGTTATAGACCGTGACACCAGGTTGCAGCCGGTCCTTCAGGAAGATCGTGGCTTCAACAAGATTTTCAACATAGGCAATCGATTTTATATTCGTCGCCGCGCCAAGGTGGAAGTAAAGCCCGGAGTCAATCTGACGAATAAGGCTGAACATATTGGCTCTGTTGTTCTCACCAAACACAACCGTTGGTCGGAGGATGAGAACCTTTCTTGAACTTTTCTTTGAAGCCCACGCGCGGAGCACATTTTCGCCGGCCAGTTTTGAAGCCCCATAGGGCGAATCGGGACTCGGATCTTTACCCTCAGTGGATATCTCCCCTGTAACGCCATACACCGCCACCGAGGAAAAGAAAACTATTTCGTCGATGCCAAACCGGTCAGCAGCGTTACAAATTATTTCCGTTCCCCCTTCATTCGTATCGAAATATTCATCGTGACCTATGCCAAAGTCGTGATGCTTGGCAGCGAGTGAGAGGATCGTCTTAACCTTGTGTTTTTCCAGGATTCTTACAATATCCAGCTCCTTACGGATGTCACCCTGAACGAAGGTTGAACGAAAGGAGAATTCGGGTCTCACAAGGTCAAGATTTATCAGACTCTCCTGATCGATGTAGTTATGAAAGTGACTACCAATAAAGCCTGAGCCGCCTGTGATAAGGATCTTATCCATTCGTTTTAGAAGTTTCAAGTGACCGTAAGAATTGCTGTGCAAATTCGTGAGATATTCCCTGTCGGGAAAATCGCGTCCGCACCTCAGTAATTTTTTTTAAGATATTTTCGTACCTCATCCTGTCCCGGGCAAGTTCAATAATTTGTGAAGCGATTTCCTCCGCCTGATGATTTCCAAATTGAAACCCGATTCCATTTGTTTCAAAGAAAATCCCGGCTTCGCTTACCGGAGTCACAATTACGGGAATTCCCACACCAATGTATTCATACAACTTCACGGGAAAGGAATTGTAACTTATGATATCATCCGAGCGAAACGAAATGCCAAGCTGAGCAGTTGCTATTATTCCAGGAATTTCCTGATAGGGAACCATGCCGATGAAGTCAACATTCGGTTGTCGATTTGTCTTGACAGTTTCGTCGTTATTTCCAAAGCCAATCACCTTGAAACGGATGCTTTTATCACGATGAAACACAAGGCCCGCTACCGCCATAATCAGGCCGGGATCCTGGAATTTGCCCAGGTTACCGTGAAACACAACAGTAAATTGTTTTTCCTTCCTATCAGACGGAGCGAATAGTTTATCGTCAAACCCGTTACGGACAAGGACGGCGCGCCCCTGTCGGCCGCATTTGTCATCAATGCGCTTGCAGATTCCTTCGGTGACGGTGAGTACCATCCGGGCATGCCGGTACACCATGCGCTCGGCCCATAGCAAGCCTCTTCCAAAGAGAGCGTTTTCTTTTACTATTCCTGCGGTGAAGAAAACCTCCGGGTATTCATCGCGAACATCGAACGCATAGGGAATCGCGCGGACGCGGGCAGCGAGCGTTCCGAGGACTGCAGCGAAGAACGGCGGACTTGTAATCACGATCGCGTCATATCTGCAGAAAAGAATACGAAAAAACATCTCTGTTCCGAGCAAAATCTCGGTAAAAAGGCGCACCAGATTCGAGCTTTCGTTCGAGGGTGCCGGCAGCCAGTTGTATTTTACGGCATAGCCGAGATTATCATGAGATTTAGCACGGGTGCATGTCTGAACGGTGACCGACACTTCAGGAAGTTTCGCGAGTTCATCGGCGAAATGAAACAACCGGATTGCGATCGCCTTGTTTTGCGGATAGAACGTGTCGCAGAAGACTCCTATTCTCATTCTATCTGTTAAAAAAATTGAGAACTTGCTCCGAGACGAACGCGATTTGCGCGTCTGTCAACTCCGGATAAAGCGGCAAGGAAAGTATCTTTTCCTGGTAGGAAGCGGCGACCGGAAAATCGTCAGGCGTGTAACTGAATCGCTTGTACGCCGGCAGCAAGGGGAGGATTGTCGGGTAGTGAATTGCGGTTTGGATGCCCTTTTCAGCGAGAAAGCGTTTCAATTCATCACGTTGCTCTGTGCGAATCACATAGAGATGGAATGTATGCACCGTGTGTTCTCTGACGGTTGGCAACGAGATCGCGTCAATGTTGCGGAGGTGCTCCGAATACCTGGCTGCGTTGGCTATGCGTTTGGCGGTCCATTCCAAAATATGACCGCTCTTGGCCAGAAGTACCGCTGCCTGAATAGTGTCAAGTCTGCTATTGATCCCCTCGATTTGATGCTCGTGCTTCTTCAGTGCACCGTGATTCGCGAACATCCGCATCTTCGTTGCCAGTTCTTCATCATTGGTAACAATCGCACCAGCATCCCCATAGGCGCCAAGGTTTTTACCGGGATAAAAACTGAAAGTCGCAGCATCGCCAAATGTTCCTGCGTACTGGCCGTATTCCTTGCTGAAATGCGCCTGTGCACAATCTTCGATGAGAAACAAATTATGCTTTCTGCAAATGGCTTGCAACTCGCGGATGTGAGCCGCGTGACCGTACAGATGAACGGGAATAATTGCCTTTGTACGCGCAGTGATTTTTGATTCGACAAGCCGGGGGTCAATGGTGAACGTGGCGGAATCGATATCAACAAATACAGGAGCTGCCCCGGTTTGCGATATCGTCTCAGAGGTTGAAATCCAGCTTGACGCGGTTGTGATAACCTCGTCGCCGCTTCCGATCCCCAGCATCTTCAATGCAATATATATGGCATCTGTTCCGTTCGCCACACCGATGCAATGCTTAACGCCAAGCATCGCCGCAAAGGTTTCCTCGAATGCACGTATGGACGGCCCGCCAATAAAAGCCGTTTCACTCATTACTTCCTGAATAGCGTTGTCAACCGATTCCTTTATCGATTCATATTGTGCCTTCAGATCAACGAAAGGAATTGTCATCAGGGTGTTTGTTTTGTTTTTTTTAAAAACTTCGCCGGATTTCCCGCATATACGCCGGGGATTGTAATGTCTTTCGTAACGACTGAGCCGGCGCCAATCACAACGTCATCGCAGATCGAAACCGGAAGTATCGTCGCATTCGAACCGATTGATACATGGCTGCCGATCCGGGTTTTCTTCCATAGCGCTTTGTTGCCACGTGCCGGTCCTCCTTCGCTGAAGAGATCATTGATGAATACGACGCCATGCCCGATAAAGCAGTTTTCCCCGATGGTGACCCACTCACAAATGAACGCATGCGACTGGACTTTGGTATAACTTCCGATAGATACGTCCTTTTGTATTTCCACGAAGGGACCGATGAAACAGTTTGAACCGATTTTGCATTGGTAGATATTTACTGGTTTGACGACTTTAACGTTCTCGCCAAACTCGACGTCTTTAATACCTGACTCCATTAAGATCGGATTCATGAGAGAACTTTTACAGAAGAGTATATTTTATCAATTATTTCGACGGTCTTCAGTCCTTCAAACCCATTTGTAGCAATGATTCCGGAATGACTTAATACGTCTACGACATTTTGGTATACCTTATCGTGATTCGACATCGATCCCTGATACTGCCCATAGTTGTTGGGTGGATTTCCGGGCGGAAGATCTTTTATCGCGAAGCCTTCCATGTGCTGGTAATCGAGCTCATTCAGATATTGGCCACCGATTTTTAAGGTGCCCTTTTCGCCGATGATTGTTAACGATCCTTCCATATTCTTGCCGTAGCTGTTAACGCTATAGTTTATCGTGCCGGAGACGCCATTGTAGAATTCTACAGCTACAACACCGGTATCTTCAAACTCGATAACACCGCGATGGTTGTAGTTTGCTATGAATCCGGTTGCCGTTTTCACATCGCCGATCATCCAGTATAGCAAGTCAATGAAGTGGCTGAACTGCGTGAACAATGTCCCACCATCCAGATTTCGTGTACCCTTCCAGTCTTTGTAATATTCGTTATTGCGATTCCAAAAGCACGTCAGCTGAACGCTGAAAATTTTTCCTAACCTTCCCTCATCGATGGCTTTCTTTACAGCTTCAACCGGTGGATTAAACCGGTTTTGTTTCACGATAAAAAGGCGGCGGTTCGCACGGTCAGCCGCTTTGATCATTTCGCCACAATCATGGACAGAAAGCGCCATGGGTTTTTCACAGAGCACATGGTAGCCGGAGCGTAATGAGGCGATTGTATGTTCGGCGTGCAAGCCATTGGGAGTGCAGATAGAAACAACCGTAAATTCTCCCTGCCTTTGCAGCATTTCATTCAGACTGGTTGTATAGTCGCAGCCATACTCGTTAGCCAGGCTCTTTGCCTTTTCTTCATTTATGTCGCAGACTATTTGAAGTTTTCCATTCGCTGAAATGTGCTGCGCGTGACGCTGGCCAATCCGGCCACATCCCACTAGTCCAAATGCGATCTTTTTCATTCAGGTTCTTACTTATTCGTTGCCGTCAATTCTTTATTGAAAGATGTGTAAACGTCGAAAAGCTTGAGTTTTTCATCATTCCAGTTCCACCGGGAGCGATGCTCAATGACGTTCTTTTTTCTGTCCCGCACATCGTCAAGGGTGATTTCGCTCAGAACAGATTCCAAATTCTTTGTCGGATCAGCGAACCAACAAACGCCGGATTCCTCAAATTCGAGTCTAACATCAGGAAAATCGCTACATACAAAAGGAACTCCGGCCGACAGGTATTCAAAAACCTTATTCGGCAGACTGTAGTAGTAACTCAAGCATGTTGCCTCGATCAGGCTGAGTCCGACATCCGCGCCCGAAACATAAGCCGCAACCTGCGAGGGCGGAACTGCAGGGAGAAAATGAACATTTCTGGAAACGTTTTCCCTTACGAGGTTTTCAAGGTCGCCATAACCGACGAACACTACGTGCCGGTCATTTAGTTTCTCATCCGAGAAGCACGTTAGCAGATATTCGATACCACGTCCGCCGGACAATAGTCCCACATAGATAAACAACATGCTATTCTGTTGGATATTGAGTATCGCCTTCAGATTTACCGGCTGGACTTCAGTTTTCAACACAGGGATATTCCTTATAGTACTTAGGGCTGATAGCCCATATTGCCGTCTGTACCAAGTCTCAATCGAATAGCTTACAACCACCGTATAATCAACAAACCTGATCAATCCGCGCTCCAGAATTTTTGCAAGCTTCTTTCTGAACCCCCGCGATGCGTGGGTTTCTGTCTCAAGTTCGTGGGCATCGTAGATCAACGCGCACCGCGATAACCATTTTGTAATGACACCAAATGGAAGTAGCGTCAACGTGTGTACGTTAATCGCGAAAGGTCTCTTCTGAAATGAAAGCGCGATCAGCCTCGAAAACAGATTTATAAACACCAAAAGATTTGTCCAGCTTGAATTTGCTTTTTTGCGAAATGGACCTTTAACGCGCACAAGGCGGACGTTATTGCTGACCCATTCTTCATATGGAAGCCCGTCCCTCCATAACCCTAACAGGATAACCTCATCGGAGATTCCGAGCTCGACGATCGCCAATGCCTCTCTGAGGATTCGCGATTCGTTTGTAAAGAACGAGGGATACACATGTATGTTGACCGAGGACACGTTTGAGGATGTAGGATAATACGTTTTTAACTGTACATGATTTTTCTTCGCCGAAGATAGTTCAGGCCGTTTCTCATCAAGGTCATATAATCAGAACTATTCGGGTAGTCCCTGAAAGTTTTTGGGGAAAGGGCCATCACCTCGGCGAATTCTGCTTCCGACAGAGACAATTTTTTTAGCACGAATTCGTAATCGTCCTTAAACAACTCTTTCGGATAGGCTGGGTGTTGAAGTTCGGCCAGCGCCTGCTCTCTGGTCATTTGACCTGAAAAGATCAAAGTTGAAAGGTGCGCTTTTCGTTTATCAATCCTGAATTTGACGGGAAGTATGTATCCCTGAAAGAAGCGCGTATAGATCGACTCATAATGTTTTCCCCCGTAGTATTTCCAGCCAAGTTTATTCTGCAGCAGTTCCATTGCGTCCTGCTTGCGATAACTGACATAATTTAGAATTGAAACAATCCTGATTCGCTTCAGCAACGTGTAGTAGAAAAAATGGAGCGGCGTCAGTTTCGGATAGGTATCAAGCCGGGAACTTCCAAAGCGTCGATTGATAGCCTTAACGTATTTCCAGTCAATGTGCCCGTACGACCAGGTTCTCGGCATAACTGATTCTGTCGCGAAGTTATTCCCATTGAGTATATACTTGATATTCTTCTCACTTGCAATCTTGAAAAGCAATGCAAAAATCGCGTGGTCGGTAGGGATCTCGGCATCTGGTGTCGATGCTTTCAGGAAGGCAAGTTGAAGCGACTTGAATTCCTGCCAGTCGATCACGTATGTATAAAGATCAATTCCAAGCTTGTTCAATATGTTTTCGATGTTCTTTACGGCCAGTTCAGAATTCCAGCCGTTGTCAAAATGTACGGCGAGTGGGCGTAAACCCAATTCCCGCGTAAGGTAGGCGACGTACGTGCTGTCAACCCCACCGCTTACTCCAATCAGACAGTCGTAGTCCTTTCCAGCCCCTGCACGTTTTATTTTAGCTACGATGTCATTGAGTTTTGTAGGATCGGAATTAAAAAGCCGATTTTTCGCCCGTTCCTGATATTCATAGTAGTAGTGCGAAATCCCACGTTCGTCGAAGCTTATGTCCGGGTCGGCAATCGTATCCATTACCGATACCGAACACATTCTGTAGTCTCTTCCAGGTTCAGTCATGTCAGTCGTTAGCCGATGATTCGTTTCTTAACAGCAACCAACGTCCGTATGAGTTTTTCGTTGGATGGGAAGTCGCGATGTGTTCTCGCCGGTGCCTCCATGATCTTCTGCCACTCACTTTCACTCAGACCAAGTTTCTTCAATACATACAACAAATGCTCCTTCAGAAGTTCGGGTGAGTATAGGTCTTGCTGGAGGTCATTTAGCGCTTCCTCCCGGGAATATTGTCCCGAACAAATGAGGGTCGACAGGTGGGCTTTCCGCTTGTCAATATTGAATTTGACTGGCAGGTAGTATGCCTGAAAAAACTGCGTAAAAACCGATTCATAGTGTTTCCCTCCATAATAGCGCCAACCCAATTCCCGCTCAAGAACACGGATCGCTTCCGCTTTGCTATAATCAACATAGTCGAGTATGCGGAACGACCGAATCTTCCTAACAAAAGTATAATAAGCATACCGGGCTATACTCAACTGGGGAAATGATCTCAGCCTGATCTTACCGTACCGATTGTGAATTGCGCGAAGACTCCGTAGATCGTCGGCCTGATGCCCCCAGCTGGCGGGCAATATCCCCTCCGTTACAACATTGCTCCCGCTGAGAATGTACTTGATATTGCGCTGACTGGCAATCCGATACAGTGACGCCTTGATAGCATGGTCAGTTGGCACTTCGACATTCGGCACCGAGGCTTTCAGGAAAGCGACCTGAATATCCCGGAACTCTTCCCAGTCGATCACATATGTTTCGAGGTCGAAATTAAGCTTCTTGACAATGTTCTCTATGTTCTTCACTGCCAGTTCGGAATTCCAGCCGTTGTCGAAATGAATTACAAGCGGTCGCAGCTTAAACTGTGCCGCTAAATAGGCCATGTACGAGCTGTCTACTCCACCGCTTAACCCCAGAATGCAGTCATAGTCCCGGCCTTTTCCGGATTGCTTTATCGCATCCAGAATTTCCTCAAGCTTTTGCTCACGCGCTGGCGAGGCAAGCAAATTCCTTCGCGCAAGTTCAAAATATTCGTAATAGTGATTACTAACACCATCCTCATCAAAGGTGATGTCAGGATCGGTAGTATCCATTACAGTTTTGGTGCATTGCTTATATCCGGTCTCTGCTTCCATACTATTTGCCTATTTCTTACTAAAGATCGCATCGAGGGATTCGTACCCGGGATACGTGATAAGTACAGC
>CBKWFZ010000022.1:0-13440 GCA_966673785.1 uncultured bacterium | reverse complement strand
TTCCTGCATTAAGAATGAAACGTTCGCCGGCAATGTCACTGTTCAGTAGCCTCACCGTTATGTCTGCAACGTCGCGTACATCAACATAATTCATAAATGCATCGGAATAAAAGCGCTTTTCTTCCCACACGTAACGAAAGAGTTTGCCACTGCTCCGGTTCCAGTCGGCGGGCGCAAGAATAACGGATGGATTTACGATGGCGGTACGCACGCCTTCTTCCTGCGCGCGGAACACTTCAAGCTCGGATAAATATTTTGATTTCGCGTATGCCGTATTCATCGGATTGTCGACCCACTGCTTTGTCTCGTCGACAAACCGCTGGTTTCGCTGGCGTCCCAGCGCGGCCACCGAGCTTACGTGAACAAACCGCGGGATCCCACGCGTAAGACACTCATTGACAAGGTTGCGCGTGCCCTGAACATTGTTCTCGATGACGGATCGCGCCTTACGCGGATTGAAAGAAACGATCGCAGCTGCATGAATTACACTTGTAACACCCTGCAATGCCTCTTCAAGTCCGACCCCGTCGAGTATGTCAGCCGTTCTCCATGTAACACGGTCGCCCAGATCGTCGAGCAGCGATGTATCGCTGTCGTTTCGTTTAAGCGCTACGAACGGAATACCGCGTTCGTTCAACGCCCGGATAATAAAACTTCCAAGTAATCCATTTGCACCGGTAACTGCGACCATGTCCTGAGTAATGCGTTAATCTGTACTGAGCTGTACAAACCTACAATGTCTTGTTAATCAGGGGTAAAGATAGCGCTTTTTGGAAGTACTTGAGGGACATTGCAGACTCAAGGAGATTAATATGCTGAATGTGATGGCAGTCGGTCCCCAGCATGTGGATCATCTTCTTTTCCGTGAGCCGGTTGACAGTTTGCTGCACCTGACGTGAATAATATCCCGTAAAGGAACTGATATTCGCCTGAAACAAAACTCCGCGGTTAAGTATGTCTTCCGCCTTTTCAAGGTTTTGCTGTAAATAAAGGTAGCGTTCGGGGTGGGCCAGCACCGGTTTATACCCACGCGTGGAGGCAAGGAAGATGAACTCCTTCAGATTAAGCGGCTCAATAAGGAAATTCGTTTCAAACAACAGGTAATTTTTTCCAAACGTAAGCAGCGGCTCCTGCTTCTCCAGCTTGCTGAAAAGATCTTCATCGAGATAATACTCCGCGGCGGCTTCAAGCGCAATATCGATGTTCTGCTCGCGAAGGTATTTGATAAGCCCATCGCGGGCAGTCAGAATCGTCGCCGACGTATTCCTGTATGTGTCGCTCATGACATGCGGCGTCGTGATGATTTTCGTGTAACCGAGTTCTTTTAACCGGAGAATAATTTCTGCTGACTGTTCGAGCGTGCGAACGCCGTCATCAAGTCCGGGCAACAGATGCGAATGCAGATCCGTCCCCAGATCAGGCTTGCCAACTTTCTTTTTTCTGAACCAGTTGAACACTAGGTGTTAAATAATTGAGTCCACTTGCTGTTAATTTCCGCCTCCTGATAATAGCCGTATCCGTACTTATGGGCGCCGGTACTTGGCAGGGCATTCAACACAACGCTAATATTCGAAAACTTGTTGATGTTGATGATGCGCTGAAGGTTTGACATGAACTCTTTCTTCGAATAGTTGGCGCGGAAGATATAAATACAAAGATCCGCACGTTTCATCGCCATGATCCCATCGGTCACCAGGCCAACCGGTGGGGTGTCCATAAGAATGTAGTCGTACTCCTTGCGCAGGTCATCGATCAGTTCCTGAAACGAATTGTTGAGCAATAGCTCGGCGGGGTTCGGTGGGTGTGGTCCTGACGGGATAAAATCGAACCCTTCAACCGCCGTGTTCAATACGCAATCCCGCCAGGAGTTTTTCCTGATCAGAATAGTACTGATACCTCTTGGATTATCACCGACGGACACCGGCAAATTCGTTTTGTTCTTGCGCATATCAAGGTCGAGGAGCACAACCTTTCTCCGCGATAATGCGATTATCGCACCGAGGTTGATCGCGATGAACGATTTGCCTTCACCCGAAACAGTACTCGAAATCACGACGGTTTTATCCGGTGACTGAATATTAAAAAAGTCAAGGTTTGTTCGAATTGTTCGCAGCGCTTCACTCACCATCGATTTCGGTTGATCGACGACGAACAGGCCCTGACTTTTGATATGCCGCGAAACCGGGACAACGCCGATGACCGGCAATTGCAGGCTTCGTTCAAGCTCCGTCAGGCTTGTTATTTTGTTGTTGGCAAGGTAAACGATACCAATGAAGAACAGCATAACGGTAAGGCTGGCTACAAAACCGGCCGCCGAGATCATCAGTCGTTTTGGGGCAATCGGTCCCGAAGGCAGGGATGCCGGGGAAAGGATCCGGAAATCCGGAACGCTGCCGGCCTGCACAACTTCAAACTCCGACTTGCTTTGCATGAGCGTCAGATAGAGCTGCTCATTCAGCTTGTAGAACCTGAGGTTCTTGGAAAACTCGGTGTTTTTATCCGGCAGGTTTGCGAACTCCCGTTCCAGCCGTGCCTTGACGTTATTGAGTGATGCAAGCCTGTTGACCGCGTCTTTTCTGACCTCATCCAGCTGAAGCGTAACCTTATGCCGAAGGGCTTCAAGTTCTTTCTGTCGTTCCTGGAATGCGAAGGTATTTTCATTGTATGACATGCGCAGTCGCTCCTGGTTCAACGCAAGCCGGTTTAGTTCTTCAAGACTTTCGGCCAGACGTTCCGGTAGCAACGGACGTTGCGAAAATGCGATAACGTAGTTCTGTTTCTCCAGGTTTTCGGTTGCCTGATTCAATTTGCTGATTGTCTGTGTCAACTGAAAGCGCTGTGAATCGATTTCATTGATTTGTGTGATGACGTTCCGCAGATCATCGTCGAGGTTGCTCGTTTTGTTCTCAAGCGTAAAATTCTCGAAATAATCTTCGAACCCCTCCATTTTGCCTTCGATCTGGGCGAGCTCGTTGGAAAGCCACTCGATCTTCTGACGGTTTGCAAGGTTCTTTTGCTCGTAACTATACTCCAGATAAAGCGTGTCGATCTTGTTGATGATGTACCACGCCTTCGTGGGATTATGGTCCTGGAACGAAATCCGTATCGTGTTAGCGTTAAAGTTCAACGGCTCCGCTGTCAGGTTTTCGGTCAGGTAATGAAGCTGGCTGGCCTGACTGTTGATTGTGAAGTAATACCCCTGCTCGTCACCCGGCTTGAAGTTTTCGTTGCGGACAATCGATAACGCAAAGCCCGCAAAAGAAAAAGTTTCTCCATAACGCGCATCGGTTTTACTTCCGTCGGGTGTCGTAAGCCTGAAGGATCTTTCATCCAGTTGTTCGTAGGATATCGGGAGATCGTACGCCGGGGATTTCAGTGGCTTATAGGAAACATAAAACGCTTCTTTTCCGAACAGGTCTTCATTGGTCACACGACCAACGCTGAAGTAGCTCACGTCGAGCCGGGAAGATTTGATAACCTGGGTGAGAAAAAGCTTCGACTGAATGAGTTCAATTTCCCCGGAGAGCAGGTTGAGATTTGGTTCTTCGATTACGTTCTTGATGCCGAGCTCGGTTGCATCGTTCTTCACTTCCAGCTTTAACTCCGAGGAGGACTCATAGAGATTCTTGGTGTAACGGAGGTAGATCTGCGTAATGCCGTTTACAAGAAGGAAGATCGCGATGAGCCACATCCAGTTGTTCCGGATGACCATTCCGAGCTTACTCAGATCGATGGATTCGGCAGCGCCGTTCTGTATGTTCGATTCGTTTATCAATGCTTCTGGTCAAAGCCCGACAAGCACTACGATCAGCGTTGTGAGGCTGGTTAATATCGTCAGCAGTGGAGCGTAGTCCCTGATGGTTTCGGCTGCCGGCCTTCTTACGGGCTCCACGTACACGATGTCTCCCGGCTGAAGTACGACGTTGTGACGCCTGTACCCGTCGACGGTGCTGAAATCCGCGACAATCACATCGTTGCCGCGCAGAACGCGGATATTGGACGCGTTGGCGTCATCCCCGATTCCCTTTGCCAGGGCAAGCGCCTCCGCCAGCGTGGTGTTCTGGTTCTCAAGCGGAATAACCTGACCACCTGGTGCGCCCAGTACGATGATGCGATTGTTCTTGCTTTGCACAACCACAAACGGCTTTTCATAGAACTGACTGAACGCTTGCTGAAGGACGTCTTCTGCTCCACGAATCGTCAGTCCTTCAAGTTTGATATTTCCGATCATGGGTAGCTTTACCTCGCCGGTTGGGGAAACGAGGTATGCGTAATCCGGTTTAAGCGAACCGACGTCGGCCTGAGCCGGCGTGTCTTTCATCAACTCATAATCCGGATCCACGAGCCGCTCCCCGCTGTTTGTATAGACGCGGATGGTGAGCAGGTCGTTCGTGCGGATGGTATATGCCGATTCCGCTGCCGCCACTTCCTTGCCCAAATCACTCCCTGAAACCTGAAACATAAGATTCTTCCGGTAGGATCCACAGGAAAACAGGCTTAGACTCAGTAGCAGGGCGAAAACCGGAGACGTAAAAAATGAGCGGCTCAACGTCAGGTAAATTGGTTGGTCAGGGTGAAATTACTGATTTTCTTAATAATTCGTTCAAGGTGGGCAGCAGTTGGTCTTTTTCGGACACGATGGGATTCTCCACCCGCCAGTCGATGGCAAGTTGTGGATCGTTCCAGATGATACCCGATTCGGACTCCTTGTTATAAAAATTGGAGCACTTGTAAAAGAAAAGAGAATCTTCAAGAGCCGAAAAGCCATGTGCGAAGCCATCGGGAACCATGAGCATATTTCGGCGAACACCGTCCAGTACGCATGTAAAAACCTGGCCGAAGGTCCGGGACGCCGGACGCAGGTCGACCACCACATCAAGCACTTTTCCCATCAATACTGACGCGAGCTTGGCTTGCGCGTAAGGCTGACGTTGAAAGTGCAACCCCCGGATCACACCTTTTTTGCTGAATGACTGGTTTTCCTGAACGAACGAGTAATTGATTCCGGCTGCCTTGAACGTGGTTTCCTTGAATGATTCGTAGAACCATCCACGGCTATCCTGATAAACTGTCGGAACTATTTCAATTAAGCCCTCAATCGGGGTTTCGATAATCTGCATGAACTGAAAATAAGCTGTTAAGACGCTTTCCTGAAGTCGGAAAGGGCGGCAAGATACTTGTTTATGACGAGAGATTCATCAAACTCAGTTTCAATTTTGGAGCGGCCGTTACGACCAAATTCCCTGAGCTTTTCATCGTTAAGGCCTGACATCTGGGCCATTTTTTCAGCAAGATCGGTTGCATCTTTAAGGCGGCACAACAATCCGTTAAAGTCGTGCTGCACAACATGATTGCATCCCGGAACATCGGTCGCGATGATTGCCCTGCCCGAACTGGCTGCTTCCAGCAGTGTTCTTGGAGTGCCCTCGCGATAGGATGGAAGCACAACGCAATCGGCCTGCTCGATGAAGGGCCGCACATCCAGCGTTGTTCCGAGATATTCGATCGTTCCGTCATCAATCCAGCGTTGAATCACTTTTTCAGGTATGCCGCGCTTATGCTGTTCGTCAATCGCGCCAAGAATCTGAAACCTTGCGTTACTTCCCTGAGCTTTCAGTTTCTGCACCGCTTCAATGAATTCATACACGCCCTTATCGGAAATCAGGCGCGAGATCATCAGAAAGGTGAACCGGCTCTGACGGTTATAGGCAAACGGCGCAAAATGTTTAACGTCAATGCCCGAACCCGGCACAAGATCGACTATGGCGGGGTGGACCAGTTTCTTGTCAAGGAAAAGTTTCAGGTCGTCCGGATTCTGAAAGAAAACCTTCCGGGCATAACGAAAGCTTATTTTGTACAGGAAAAGGGCGATGGCTGATACAAGATTGTCCTTCAGGAAAACCGTTCCGAGTCCGCATACGTTGTTGATAACCGGGATGCGGAGCAACGTGGCGGCAAGGGTGCCATAAACATTGGGCTTGATCGTGTATTGAAGGACGATATCGGGTCGGATCCGTCGGTAGATCCCGTAGAGTTCAACGATGAGTGCAGAATCCTTGATTGGGTTCGCGCCCCGGCTGTCCATTCTCAGATTATGGTGAATACAGCCTTCGGCGACGAGGAACTGTGTATAATCATCTACGGGGGCAATGGTATGAACTTCATATCCTTCCAGAAGCAGGGTGCGGATCAGGCTCAACCTGAAATTGTAGATATTCCAGGATGTGTTCAGCACAATTGCAATTCTCATAGGGGCGCCGGATGAGAATTTTCGTTAATCCCTAAAAACTCGACAAAGCGAAGGATTTTCAGGTGATCCCCGTAAAATTCCAGGTTAGTTTACATAAAGGTATCAAAAGTAAACGAGCCTTAAAACGGGTTGTAAGAAAACCGTTAAGTTTATAACGATTAATAAGTTATGGAGGAAAATAAGAACACGGCCGTACTGGTCGCGCTGGGAACCACAAGGGCGGAGGAAGTTACGAAGGAGCATCTCGATGAGCTCGCTTTTCTGGCTGAGACCGGGGGTATCACGGCAGTAAAACAGTTTGTACAGCATCTGGAGCATCCGGACCCCCGGACTTTTGTGGGGAAAGGTAAACTTGATGAATTGAAAAATTTTGTGTTCAGGGAGGGTGTAAGGAATGTGATCTTCGACGACGATCTCAGTCCTTCGCAATTGCGGAACCTGGAGCGGGAACTGAATCCAAAGGAAAGGGAGGAAAGCGGCGTCAGGATCTACGACCGGAGTCTGCTTATTCTCGACATCTTTCTTTCCCGCGCGCAAACGGCGCAGGCAAGGACCCAGGTGGAGCTTGCCCGGAACCAGTATTTATTGCCACGCCTTACGCGGATGTGGACTCACCTTGAGCGACAACGCGGCGGTACGGGAACCAGGGGTGGTGCCGGTGAGAAAGAGATTGAAACGGACCGGCGAAATATCCGGTATCAGATAAGCATTCTCAAGGATAAGCTCGAAAAGATTGAGAAGCAGCGCAGCACGCAGCGAAAGTCGAGGAGCAATATCGTGAGGGTTGCGTTGGTAGGGTATACCAATGTTGGGAAGAGCACGCTCATGAATCTGCTTTCCGGGTCTGGTGTGCTTGCGGAAAACAAACTCTTCGCAACCGTCGACTCCACGGTTCGTAAGGTAACATACGGAACCATTCCTTTTTTGCTGTCAGACACCGTCGGATTCATTCGCAAGCTTCCACATCATTTGATTGAATCGTTCAAGTCGACACTGGACGAAGTGCGTGAGGCCGATCTGCTCCTTCATGTCGTCGATGTCGCCCATCCTTTTCACGACAACCAGATCGAAATCGTCACGCAGACATTGAAGGATATTGGGGCTGCTGACATTCCATCGATCCTCGTGCTGAACAAAATTGATCTTTATCGCCAGGCGAATCCGGAAGCGAATCTGGATGAAATGAAAGGTTACTATCGCCAGGCCGGATATGAAAATATCGTTTTTGTGTCGGCGACAACGGGAGAAAATATCTTACAACTGAAGCAAATGCTTTTTGAAGAAGTGCGAAAAAGACACATCCAGATCTATCCCAATTATCTAAAGGACGGCTACGAATTCTCGCCGTGGCAGGACGAAAATATTTCTGGTTAACGCAGGAGATTTCTCAAATGCCACATTCTCATAACCACCACCACGGGCACGCGCACCATGATCATCAGGGCAGCAACCTTGCCCTGGCATTCTGGCTGAATACGTCATTTGCCCTGATCGAAATGGTCGGCGGAATCCTGACGAATTCGGTGGCGATCCTGTCGGATGCAGTTCACGACCTCGGCGACAGCCTGGCGCTGGGCTCGGCATGGCTTTTCGAAAAGAAATCAAAAAAGAACAGGGATCGGAATTACACCTACGGCTACAAGCGGTTTTCGCTCATGGGTGCGCTTATCAATGCCGTTGTTCTGCTGGTCGGATCGTTTTTCATCCTGCATGAAGCGATCGGAAGGTTTTTTGAACCTGTTCAACCCAAGGTCGACGGGATGATTCTGCTCGCCGTACTTGGCGTCGTTGTCAACGGCTTCGCGTTGTTGCGGCTGCGACGAGGAAAGTCGATCAGCGAACGCGTTATCTCGCTGCATTTTATAGAGGATGTCGTCGGCTGGGTGGCCGTACTGGCGGGAAGCGTCATCATGAAGTTTACCGATGCGCCGTACCTGGACCCCGCGTTATCGGTACTAATCAGTGTTTACGTAATCGTCAACGTCTTTCGCCATCTTAAGGGTACCTTCCGGATCATTCTGCAGGGTGTGCCCGATTCCGTATCGGAACAGCAGGTAGTGGAGGCGATGATCGGTTTTCCAGAAGTAGAAAGTACACATGATGTGCACCTGTGGACACTCGACGGAACGTACAATATTCTTACAACGCACGTTGTGCTTCAGGAGGCCCTTGATGTCGTTCAGATGGAACAACTCAAGAGCCGCATCAAAGGGAAACTCAGGACCGAGGGCGTCCATCACGCCACAATTGAGTTCGAGGTGAAGGGATTAACATGCAAGAACACGGTGGACGAACCGGAGCTATAATTTCGCTACGGGAAGCATCACCTCACTGCGGCGGTCCGTATGTATCGCGAAAACAATTTCGGAAATAATCGTTTAAAGCGGACACCAAGCGTTTCGATTCCGCCGATATAAACTTCTTCCTTGCGACGTTCGATAGCGCTGGCGATCTTTCGCGCGCACCAGTCAGCAGGCTTGCCTTTATATTGCGCATCATCCATCTTTCCCAACGGTGTTCCATCGCCTGTAACAGCGGATAATGTGATCGGCGTATGAATAAATCCGGGGCAGATCATCGTCACCGTTATTGCTTTGCCCACATCCTTATAAAGTTCCGCACGAAGGGAATCGAAGAATCCGTGCAGTGCATGTTTGGAGGCGGCGTACGTTGATCGGTATGGCGTTCCGAAGATACCGGTAACGCTGGTGACCGTGACGAAATGTCCCTGCCTGCGCGAGAGAAAATGCGGAAGCAAGTATTTGCTTATTGATATCGTGCCAAAGAAATTGACTTCCATGATCGTTCGGTCGACGGAGACAAGCGTATCTTTCGCAAAGCTGCGTTGACTGATCCCGCCGTTGTTTACGAGAATATCAACGTGACCGAAGATCTGAATCGCTGCCTCCACGGTAAGCTGTAACGTTGTGCTTGCGGACAAGTCAAGCGGAAGCACGCGGATCCCGGCCTGGCGTTCAGGCGGGCAGTTACCTTTAACCCTTTCAAGCTCCTCCTTTCGTCTCGCCGACAAAATAAGCTTGCATCCCCGTTGTGCAAGTTCGTAAGCAAGAGCTTCTCCGATCCCTGAAGAGGCTCCCGTTATCCAGACTACTTTATTTGTCAGCGACATGTCAGCGTTTGATCACTTTTGTTTTCGTTCATACAAAACAAAATCGAAGGCATAACGATGACGTCCGTCTGCCGGATGATGCCTGCGTGAAATTTCTTTCCATTGAGTTCGGTCAAATTCCGGGAAGTACACATCTCCTTCGACGGAAGCATCCACTTCTGTAAGACACAGGTAGTCGGCATAAGGCATGGACAGCTTGTAAATGTCCGACCCGCCGAGGACCATTACTTCCTGCTCTCCATGATCCGCTGCAAATTTCAATGCGTCGTCAAAGCTGTGAACAACCACGCAACCCGGCGCACGATAGTCCTTCTGGCGGGTTACCACGATGTTTGTTCTTTCAGGCAGCGGCCTGAATTTCGCCGGAAGCGATTCAAAATTTTTTCTACCCAGAATGACATGGTGTCCTTTCGTTTTTTCCATAAAGAACTTCATGTCGTCGGGCAGGCGCCACGGGAGATCATTGTCTTTTCCGATAACACCGTTTGCAGCGACCGCAGCGACGAGGGTTACTTTCATGCTTTCGCGAATATTGTTGTTCTAAATTTTGTTTCCTCTGAAGAATTCCTGAATACTCATCCGTTTCTTTCCCTCAGCCTGCAACTCGGTGATCGCGATCAGCTGATCCTTTGTCTTGAACCACAGATGGGTTTTATTATCAGTACGGTATTGCCCCGGAGACAATTCCTCGGGCAGGTCCTGTTCAAGTTCGACGACTTCCGCGCGAAAGATCTTGTACACTTTTCCATGAAGCGAGATCCATGCACCCGGATGCGGACTGAGTCCTCTGATAAAGTTTCTTACCTGCTGTGCGGAACGGTCCCAGTTGATCTCGCAGGTTTCCTTGAAAATTTTTGGAGCGCGTCGCAGTTCTTCGGTGTCCGACTGCGGCAACGTCGGCGGAATCCCTTTCCGGATTGCCTGCACCGTCCTGAGTACAAGTGCTGCGCCGCGCTTCATCAGCCTGTCATGCAGCGTACCCGCATCGTCTGAAAGGTTGATCGGCTCCTTTTCCTGGTAGATAATATGTCCCGTGTCGATCTCGTGCTGCAGGAAAAATGTGGTCACACCGGTTTCACGCTCGCCGTTGATAAGTGCCCAGTTGATTGGCGCTGCGCCGCGGTATTGTGGCAGCAGCGACGCGTGAAGATTGAATGTGCCCAGCTTTGGCCGGGACCAGACTACTTCAGGCAGCATCCTGAATGCGACGACGACCTGGAGGTCTGCCTGATAAGCGTCCAGTTCCTGAAGAAAAGCCTCGCTTTTTAGATTAGTCGGTTGTAACACCGGAACCTGATGCCGAAGCGCGCACTGCTTCACGGGCGACAGCACCACTTTTTGTCCGCGGCCCTGCGGCTTGTCCGGCGCTGTGACAACGGCCACAACATTGACGCCATTGGAAAGAAGCATTTCGAGCGACGCGACCGCAAATTCGGGCGTGCCCATAAAGATTACTTTGAAGGTGTCCATATCCCGTGCGCAAATTACACTTTAGGGGGATAAATCAAGGATATTTCGCAGATTCAAAACCGGCGGGCGTCACGATTTGCGCAACTCCCTTCGCATGTGGCGGGAACAAATCGGGCACACTTTCCAGTCGTGTCCCCGGGCGGGGCAATACTCACGGCCAAAGTAAATGATCTGAAGATGCGCCTTGTCCCATTTCTCTTCCGGGATTAATCGCTTCAGATCCCTTTCGGTTTGCTCCACGCTCTTTCCTGATGACAATCCCCACCGGTACGCAAGACGGTGAATGTGTGTATCGACTGGGAACGCGGGCTTATGGAACCATTGCACCATCACGACGGAGGCGGTCTTGTGCCCAACGCCGGGAAGCGCTTCGAGTTCTTCGAATGTATCCGGAACCTGGCCGTTGTATTTCTCTATCAGTATCCGGGACAACCCATAGATACCTTTCGATTTCATCGGGGAGAGTCCGCACGGTTTTATGATCTCGCGGATTTCCTCGGGGGTCAATCGAACCATGTCATACGGATTGTCGGCTCTCGCAAAAAGCAGCGGCGTGGTTTTGTTCACACGCTCGTCGGTACACTGCGCGGAAAGCAGCACCGATACCAGCAGCGTGTAGGCATCGGTGTGGTGCAACGGAATCGCGGGTGAGGGATAAAGTTTTTCGAGAATGCCAATGATGTCCTTAACTTTTTCAGCCTTTGTCATTCCTTGGAGGGATAAAGTAAATACTTCGCGCGCGTGCGGTTGTAGGTGGACAGACCATCAGCCCATGTGGCGCGTATTTGTTCTTCCGACAAGCCGTTGCGTATCTGCTTCCGCAGTTCATCGGTTCCGGCGAGTTTGTCAATGTAGTTTCGGTCGTACGGATTCGTAAAATAATTTTCCTTGTCGGGAAACGCATTGTACATGTCGATAAGATACGACAGGTCTATGCGCTTTGGCGTTTTCGCCTCGCGTAGATCTATTCCGTAACAGATTTGGTTTTCATGCAGGGGATTGCGTGCAACACCCTGGATGGTGACAGGCGTGAATGTAAAGTCGTAACCCTTCAGTTGTGGACTGCCCAGCACTTGGAAAGGAAACGGGGTTCCGCGGCCAACACTGATCGCAGTGCCCTCGAAGAAACAAAGCGATGGATACAGCCGTATCGCCTGGTTGTTCGGGAGGTTAGGCGAGGGGTAGACCGGAAGCAGGTATTCATCCCCGTGAGCCCAGTTCTTCAGAGGAACCACGGTGAGATCACACTTAAGGCCGCCGTTGAGCCAGCCTTCGCCGTTTATCATTTGCGCGAGTTCGCCGACGGTGAGTCCGTGAACGACCGGGATCGGATGCATGCCAACAAACGATTTGAATTCGGGACGGAGGATCGGACCATCGGTGTAGCCGCCGTGAGGGTTCGGGCGGTCAAGGACAATAACTTTTTTCCCGTTTTCCGCTGCAGTTTCCATAAGGTAGTGCAGCGAGCTGATGTAGGTGTAGAACCGGGTGCCGACGTCCTGGATATCAAACACGAGTACGTCGGTATCGGCCACCTGTTCCGGAGTTGCCTTCCGGTTTTTTCCGTAGAGTGATATCACCGGAACTCCGGTTTTTGTGTCGATGCCATTCTTTACTTCTTCGCCATCGGCCGCGTTGCCGCGAAAGCCATGTTCAGGACCAAATATTTTTGTTATCGTCACGCCGCGTCGGATCAGCGTATCAGCGAGGTGCGCCGTTCCAACGAGAGCTGTGTGGTTAACAAGGAGGGCTACCCGTTTTCCTTCAAGAAGAGGCAAAAGAATGTCAAGCTGGTCGGCGCCCATGCGGATAGATTTGTCCGCAGGAGTCTGAGTATCATCACCATGGGACGTATCGCGGTCAGGCTGCGCCGCGCATGAAATAACGAGCGATAGAACTAGGATGAATACGATACGTGTCGAGGTCGCTGCGGCGCGTTGACATGAATGCAGGTAATAATTCACTTGTAGAGCCACAAATGTTCGCTTAATTTGCATGAGTCACTAACGCTGAAAAGTTAGCAATAAGCTTGAACGTTTCGTATTTCATTTCAAAAAGAATCAACCGGGATTACAAGACCGGTTTCTCGGCAACGATCCATAAGATCGCAATCATCAGCATCAGCGTGGGATTGGGAGCGGCGATATTGTCGTTCCTCGTGATGAAGGGCTTTCAGAATACAGTGAAGAACAAGATCTTCGGATTCAGCGGCCATCTCATCATCACACGTTTTTCGATGAACAACTCGCCCGAGGAACGTCCGATGAATATACATATCGACGTTTATGACAGTACGGCAAAATATCCGTTCGTCCGGCACGTTCAGGAGTACGCGCATAAACCGGGTCTTGTAAAGACGGAGGACGAGGTGCTCGGCGTCGTGGTGAAGGGAGTGGGCAAAAGCTTTGATGTCGACAGGTTCTCACCAAATCTTCTGGAAGGAGAGTTCTTTTCCTTTCCGGATTCGACCTACGCGAATCAGGTCGTGATAAGTCAGATTATATCCGATAAGCTGAATGCCAGTGTCGGCGACAACATCATTGTGCATTTTTTTCAGAACCCGCCCAGGTTCCGGCGGCTGAAAGTTACC
>CBKWFZ010000021.1:0-13611 GCA_966673785.1 uncultured bacterium | reverse complement strand
CTATTCCAGATATTAATCATCGTCAAACCAAAGCTTCATGAACCCGAGCCGTAAGACATCCCATCATTTTGGCAGCTGGCTGCCAGCGGTTCCACGAGGTTATTGAAATAAAACATCATCACATGAATCGAACAAAGATAATCGGCCTAACTGTCGTGTTTGCAACCGTCCTGACTCAAACAACGATGGCGCAGATCGGCAAACCATTCATACACGACCCGTCAACGATCGTTGAATGCGAAGGCAAGTACTACACATTTGGCACCGGTGGCGGTGGTTTGATTTCGGAAGATGGCTGGACGTGGAATGGGGGTGGAGTAAGGCCAGGTGGCGGTGCAGCACCCGATGCAATGAAGATTGGTGACCGCTATCTGATTGCGTATGGCGCAACCGGTGGCAGCTGCAATCACAAAGGCGTGATTTTCACGATGTGGAACAAGACGCTCGATCCCAATTCTCCCGATTTTAAATACACGGAGCCGGTCGTGGTGGCTACTTCCGACGGTTATGAAGAATGCGATGCAATTGACCCGGGCCTTATGCTGGATCCGACTACCGGACGCCTCTGGCTCACTTATGGTACCTATTTCGGATTCATACGCGTTGTTGAATTGGATCCGAAAACAGGGGAACGTGTCAAAGGCAGCGAACCGGTCAATGTAGCTATTGCTTGTGAGGCAACCGTTTTAGCATATCATGACGGGTGGTATTATCTCCTTGCCACGCATGGCAGCTGCTGCGATGGGTCAAATTCCACTTACAATATTGTGGTAGGCCGTTCTAAAAACGTAACGGGGCCTTTCGTCGATAACGTGGGAAGAACCATGCTTGAGGGTGGGGGTAAAATGGTTGCTGCAACCAGAGGGAGACTCATCGGCCCCGGTCATTTTGGACAAATGGTCATCGAGGAAGGAATAGAAAAGATGTCCCTTCATTATGAGGCGGATCTGGATCAGGGTGGTCGCAGCGTACTGGGTATCCGTCCGTTGTTGTGGAAAGATGGATGGCCCGTTGCCGGAGACAATGTTAAGGATGGAACATATTTAATTGAGTCCAAACGACGCGGGTACGCCCTTGAACTCGCCGTTGATATGGTAAGGACCGCGGGAGGCTTCCGGGGATTTAATCGTAACAATGATGAACCAATGAAACCCGTCCCATCGCAGCAATTGGCGGATGTAATCAACACCTGGCCTACTGGAAACATCGACGCAAGAATTGGCGACTATATGGCACGGCCACATCAGAAATGGACCGTTACTGCAGCTCCTGACTCAAGTGGACATCTGGGTGCGCCGTATTACAAGATAGTCATAGCCGGAACCGAAAGGGCGCTGGCCGCAACCCCCGATGCGCGGGTTGTGACTGTTCCGGCGTTCACAGGTGCCCCGGAACAATTATGGCGCATCGATCAATTAACAGATGGCACGTACAGAATTATGCCTAAGGTCATTCCCAACTCCAATGAGAAGCTTGCACTGATTTCATCCGGAGACAGCACGCCAACCCTCGGCAAGTTTGATGTGAACAGTGATAATTCGAAGTGGAACTTTAGCGCCGAGTAGGAACACCGTCCTCACCACACAACCGGCGGAAGTTATACTCGCGGGCTGTACATGAAGACGGCACTTTCTATACGTTAGAATCTTTACTTCCCTGCATCAGACGCCATCTTTGTTCTATAAAGGTTTCGCTGAAACCAGAACGCGAGATTAACCAGCAAAATCAATGCAGGAACCTCGATGAGCGGTCCGACCACTCCGGCAAACGCCTGTCCGGAGTTAATGCCGTATACACCCACTGCAACGGCTATCGCCAGTTCAAAATTGTTCCCGGTTGCCGTGAAGGAAACGGATGTATTCTCTTCATAGTTGGCACCCAGCTTCTTTGACAGGATGAAACTGAGAACGAACATCACCACAAAGTAGATAACCAATGGAATAGCGATCCGCACTACGTCCGCAGGAATATCAAGGATCATGCGTCCCTTAAAACTGAACATAATCACGATGGTGAAGAGGAGCGCAATGAGGGTCAGCGGACTGATTCGTGGAACGATATTCTTTACATACCAGTCTTCACCTTTTGCCTTCTTGAAAAAATACCTTGTCAGGAAACCCGCGATGAACGGGACGCCGAGATACAGAAAAACACTTTCCGCAACCTGCCCCATACTTACATCAACGACAGCGCCTTCGATTCCGAAGTAGGGCGGCAAAACGGTAATAAAGAGCCACGCAAACAAACTGTAGAACAGGACCTGGAAGATACTGTTGAGCGCGACAAGGCCGGCCGCGTACTCCTTATCACCTTTGGCAAGATCATTCCATACAAGCACCATGGCGATACAACGCGCTATTCCGATAAGGATCAAACCAACCATGTATTCAGGTTTGTCGTGCAGAAAGATCAGTGCGAGGACGAACATTAACACCGGACCAATGATCCAGTTCAGCAGCAGCGACAGCGAGATAACCTTAACGTTTTTAAACACTTTGCCGAGATGTTCATACCTCACCTTGGCTAACGGTGGAAACATCATGATGATCAGGCCGATCGCGATGGGAATGTTCGTGGTCCCTACGTTGAACTTGTTCATAAAGGCGTCTATACCGGGAACAAGATTTCCGAGGCCTACGCCAACGATCATGGCGAGGAAGATCCAGAGGGTCAGATACCGATCGAGGAAGCTCAGTTTCTTTTGACTCATCGCATTAGTCTTTGACTTGTGAGAAAGCATATAAGATTTCGGTTCCGATCTCCCTGACCCGTTCAGCGTACTTAGACGCTTCCTGCGGAGTTCCGTCGAAATCTTTCGGGTCATTGTACGGTAGTGAGATCCTTTTTTCCATTCCGATAACGACAGGACAGTTTTCATCGGCGTGGGAACAGGTCATGACAGCAGCAAATCCTTTTTGCGGGTTTGTTTCCGAATCATACTTTTTCGAAAAGGCAATCACCTCATTCGCCTCGTCAGAAAATCTCACTTCGTAGATGGGATTAGTTCCATTTGAGGAACTGGTGATCTTAAAACCTGCCTCCTCCATCGCCTTTACGGCACGGGGATTAAACGCCGTGGCTTCCGTTCCTCCCGAATAGCTAACAACGTTGCCGATGCCATAGTAAGCGGCCGCCGCCTGCGCCCATATTTGTGAAATATGACTGCGCCGGGAGTTGTGTGTGCAAATAAAAATCAGGTTGATCTTCTCCTGCCTTTCCGATTTCGCTTGAACAAAGTCCGTCAGCTGATTCAGGATTTGCTTTCGTTCTGAAGGAATCGATCCGAAATTGCCGACCAGTGCCTCAATCGTTTCGCTGAGGGGCGGGTAGAACATTACCGTTGACCGTTGTGACATATAATTATCGTATTATTGTATTATTGTAATATTACGTTTAAAGTGAACAAAAAAAACTGCCTAACAGCACGCATTCTTTCTTACATACTTGGAGAACATGTTGATGAATATGTCCTTCGCTTCCTCCCAGACTTTCTCGTCAATACAGTAATTAACCTTGGGCCCTTCAACCTCGCCCTTAATTATACCGATCTGCTTCAGCTCTTTAAGATGTTGCGTTATCGTTGATTGGGATAAAGGCAATACGTCCACCAGATCGTTGCATATACACGTCTTGTTATCAAGCAGATACTCGATAATCGCAACCCGTGCGGGATGGTCAAATGCCTTTGCCAGGTTTGCAATTTTGTTCTGCCGCTTTTTGAATAATTCCGATTTGGTTATTCCCATAACGCAATATTACGTTATATGAGACTGATTTAAAAATCTTACACGTGAAAATGATTGTGCTCAGAATGGATGTCGCTGGCGGAATGAACGTCATAATATCAAAAAGGCATTCCGTGGTTTTCGATGTTGGCAAGTGTCCAGTAAAGTCTTCCCGGGGCATCAAAGGAAACTCAGGACATACCCGAGCAGTGCACCTCCGATAACGATAAATGCGGTGTTCAGCTTCTTGAACGAGAACGTAACGATGAAACCAAGGACCGCGATAAGGATCGTTCTCCAGTCGAGAAATGTCTCCCGGCCCATTTCGACAACCACCGCCAGTATGATGGCTATGGATACGATATTGACGGTGTCCAGAAAGGCCGCCATTATCATCGATTTTCTAAGTCGCGGGATCAGCGGATTTAAGAATGCGACAAACAGGAAGGACGGGAGAAAGATCCCTACCGTCGCGCCAACCGCACCCGGAATCCCGCCGAGATGATACCCTATGAAAGTCGCGGATGAGAACACCGGCCCTGGTGTGAATTGTCCTACAGCGATGGCATCGATCAACACCTGCCTCGACATTAGTCCTTTAGCGACCAGTTCGGCATCAAGGAATGCGAAAAGCACATAACCACTGCCATAGAGAATTGATCCGACTTTCAGAAAGATCCAGAATAGTTTCCATCCACTGATATTTTGTGTTGCATCTGCAAGCATAACCACCGGGATGAGCGTTTTCGCGGTGCTCCGATCCGTTAAAAGCCTGATCAGGATTCCGATTGCGCCGGCACCGAAAAGTACATAGATCTCATTTACACCCAGGAGGGTTACGACGGCAGCGATGCCACCAACGATTCCCAACGTAACTGACTTCAGCGCCTTTCGACCAAGCCTGATCATTGTTGAGACGATTACAGCAATTATCGCTGGCTTGATGCCATAAATAAATGCTTCCACTTCCGGAAGCTCGCCGTATCTCTTGTAACCCCATGCAAGAATTCCTGTGATCAACACCGCCGGCGTAATGAAGCACATTCCGGCGATGATCAGTCCTTTCCAGCCAGCACGTTCGTGACCGCAGTGCATGGTCATTTCAGTCGAGTTCGGCCCGGGGATCAGATTAGTCGCGCCTACGAGGTCAAGGAAATGATCCGCAGTCATCCAGCCACGTTTCTTTACGACCTCGTTCTCCATCATTGCGATGTGAGCCGCCGGACCGCCGAATGCGATAAACCCAAGTCGCGTAAAAACCTTTGCTACCTCGGACAGGCGGGATCTTTGATCATCAGGTTTCATCGTGGCATAATTTCAACTAAAAATGGGATTATTGAAAATGCGCGTTCCGGAAAGTCTGGGCTATACACAAAACCTCCTTGTCGTACAAAAGATCAATCGCCGCAGCCGCAGAGGTGCATCGCTGTTTGGGCGTGATCATCCCACTAGAAAGAGTTCCTTCGTACACGATCGCTCACGCACGTATCACGCAAAACGATATCTTTTGTATTGACCCACATTACGTGGAAAGTGTGGAATTAAGCCGGCGTGTCACGAATCAATTCAGATGCCAACGTCCGGGTCCATCGAACAAAAAGATAAGCGGTTTATTATCTGCCGGTTTGCAACGTTAATCCTTGGAATATGTTGTACTAGATGAGACCTGCTCAATTGCAGGAAAACAGATTATGGACAAGAAGAGACTTATGGGCGTACTATTGCTACCAATAATGTTCGTTTTGTTTGGTCACCACGTGACTGCACAAAATCCGGACGCGGCTACCTACCGGGAGAACGCCCGAATCGACAGCCTGGCGCAAGCTGACAGACAACATCGGATGGATCAAAGTGAAAAAAGACAAGACTCCGAAACGCTTTCTGATCTGAAGTCCGAAAGAAGAAAGACGAAAGCAAGTGCAAGGGAAGCTCGCCGGGTGGAGATTGAAGCGAACGATGCGGCGCGGCAATCGAAAGCGGCCTACCGCAAAGAGAAAAAAGCACAGAAGGCCCGCCTCCAGGCGGACAAGCAGTCAAAAAAGGCCGCCAAAGCACGTGCCGTCTCAGACCAGAACTAAAGCATCAGATTATGGAAGCATTTCATACTGGTAACATGACCGGGCAGAACAATACCGGATCCAGACCAAATGAACCAGTGAAGCATTTTACCGCAACCTCACTCATTGGCGATAAGATCTTTAACGCAGAAGGAGAGAGGTTGGGAAGGATCAAAGACATCATGCTCGACGTCATGGAAGCCCGGATTGTCTACGTGGTAATAGCGTCGGGTGGTTTTTGGGGATTGAATCAAGAGTACCTTGCTGTACCCATGCAAGCCCTTCGGATTGCGAAGGAGCATCATAAGGCCTTCATCCTTGACGAAACACGGGAATCGATGAAAAGGTATCCGGCCTTCGATAAGGATCATTGGGCAAACACAAATTTGCCTGATGCTAATGCGACGCGTTTAAATGAAGGCGGTTTCATGCGTACCAATAAGGATATTTAGCGTTTCCCGGCAGGAGGATAGTGTAGACCTGTCTCGGGTTGTTCTGACGAAAACTATTGGGAGTAGCTTTGAAGCTAAGAAAGGACATGGCATAAATTTCTTCTTTGAAGTCATTCAGCAATGGAAGAAAAATCGAACCAGTTGGTACTTGATAAAACAAGCAGGGAACAGTTTTGGATGCGCCTGGACAATGCCGCCAAAATATATCCGGCAGTTCAAAACGAAGAGCTGACCGCTGTCTTCCGGCTTACTTGCGTGTTAAAAGATCGGATAAAGATCAAGCCACTTCTTGAGGCGATCCGCAGGATTGAGAATCGCTTTCCTTACTACAAGGTAATACCGGAAAAAGGATTCTTCTGGTATTACCTTGAATTTCACGACCGACCAATTCCATTGCGGCCGGATCTCGATATTCCGTGCCGTGCCTTCAAAAAGGGTGATTTGATTTTTAGAGTTCTCGTTAAGAATAATCGCCTGAGCGTTGAGTTCTCACATATCCTCACTGATGGCGGTGGAGCGTTCGAGTTTCTAAGAACCCTTCTTTTCACCTATTTCGACCGATGTGGCGTCTCAATTAAAGGAGCTCCTTCATTTTTAGATCCAGACGAAGTACCTCTGGCGGAAGAATTTGAAGACGCATTCTCCAAATACTTCCAAGCGAAGATTCCCTCTCCGCAAAAGAGGCCCAGGTCATTTCATCTTCCTTTCACTCTCAATGATTCACCGCGTTATAGAGTCCTCGTTGCAAACGTCTCTTTATCCGACGTATCAGGTATGGCAAAGGCAAATAAAGTGTCGCTCACGCAATATCTTGTCTCAGTCTATTTGCATTCGCTTCAAATGATATACAATCGGATGTCGGACTTTCGGAAGCGAAGGCAACGGCGGATATTCAGGGTGCAGGTGCCAGTCAATCTGAGAAGAATTTATCCGTCCGGCACAATGCGGAATTTTTCTTTGTTTGTTACTCCTGAAATAGATCTGTCTTTGGGGTCGTATACCTTTGAAGAAATCTTGAAGACCGTGCATCATAGCATGCAGTTGGAGACCGATAAGAAGCTCATCAATAAGATAATTGCACGCAACGTTGGCGCCGAGAGGAATATTTGGCTGAGGAATACACCCTTGTTTATCAAGTCGTTGATCCTTTACCTCACCTATAGCATTGCGGGTACGAGTCGCTACAGTGGCGTAATTACGAATCTTGGAAAGGTTTCATTCGGCGATGCAGACAAGTTGATTGATTATCTTGTCTTCATTCCACCGCCGCCAAACAAGACCCTGAAAGTGAACTGCGGAGTCCTTGGTTTTGATAACAACCTCGTAATGAGCTTTGGCAACATCACGGTGTCGAAGGATTTTGAGAAAGAATTCCTGACGTTCCTGGTGAAGCAGGGCGTCCGTGTGAAAGTGATGAGGAATTAATTATTGCTAATCCGATTGATATGCTGGTATGTAAACAATGTGGAGTCGAACTTGAGCATGGAGAACAAGTTTGTCCGTTATGCAAAACGCCGGTGATCGATGGACAAAAAACACTAAATGAGTCGATCGAAAAGCGCCTTTCAGATACCAGGACAAAGCCGAAGATTTTAAAGCATATCCTTTGGCAGATCGCATGCGTTCTGTTATTGTCAGGAATATTTGCGACTTTGGCGATAAATCTGGCAATTATCGGACACGTCACATGGTCCATTTACCCGGTTACCATATGCCTGATTATCCTGTCGTACGCCTCTTTGATAGCGCTATGGGAAACAAAGCCAGCCATTCAACTCATTTCCGGATGGATGTTATCGTGTATCGTGCTGGCAACTGTTCAGTTCCTTGCTCAGGACGACTGGCCACTCAGTCTGACGCTTCCGATTTTGAGCGCCATTACCCTCATTTCCATGTCGCTCATAGGGATACTAAACAACCTGCAGGGAAAAGGCCTGATTACAGTCGCCGTAGTGTTTATCGGTGTTTCAGTTGCGTGCTTTGCAATTGAGGCGATCCTGTCGTTATATTCTGGAAACAAGGTGCAACTAGGTTGGAGTGTTGTTGTCTCAGCCTGTATGCTGCCAGTAACGGCTGCAATTATATTTATGCATTTTCGGACGAGAAGCGATAGCAACGCGAAGAAGATTTTTCACACCTGATATTATTCTTGTGACCATGAACTTTCAATTCAAATGACGTGGCAAGCATAGAGAGCAAGTTATTTCACATGCTGCTGCGGATGATTAAAAAGAAGAGCTTTCTGGAGATGCAGTTTGCATTCGGGAAGTTTGATTTTAATACGAGTAGATTTCCGCCTGACCGGACGAAGGATGTATGTAAGGTTGAGCAACAAACGAGTGACGGACGGAATGTTTTTTTACTTAGACACAAAACTTCCGCATCAGGCAGGCACGTACTCTATCTGCACGGGGGTGCTTATGTTCAGAATTTTGTAAGACAACATTGGAAGTTCTTGTCCACACTTGTCGCTTCAACCCACTGCACAATTGTCGCACCCGACTATCCGCTGGCGCCAAAGCACACTTTCCGAGATGCCTTCAATATGGTTGTTCCATTGTATCGCGACATGATCGCGCGGGTCGGTCCGAACAACACAATCGTCATGGGAGATTCTGCAGGCGGTGGACTTGCGCTTGCACTGTGTCAAAGCCAAAGAAACGACAATTTCCCTCAACCGGACAAGATCATCCTGCTTTCACCATGGCTTGACCTGACATTAAGCAATCCTGAGATTCATTCCATTGATCAGCGTGACCCGTTTCTTGGAATAGCCGGCCTGCGCAGTGCCGCCCGCGTATATGCCGGGGGATATGATTTGCACGACTATCGGCTAAGCCCGATTCATGGGCCACTCGACAACCTGGGTTCTATTTCGATTTTTGTGGGTAGCAACGATATCCTGATGGCCGATGCACGGAGGCTATATCTACTGGCGCGGCAAAAGGGAATCTCAATTGATTATCGGGAATATGCCGACATGGTTCACGTGTGGATGCTTTTGGATTTCCCCGAGTCGCGAGAAGCCCAGGAAGCGATTAAACAACTTATTGTATAGCTGCCCCTTGCTACGCCTGGTGCCTTCTGACCAATCTTACTTAGCACCGAATTGAATTGTGATCGTGGTCAATTTATTCTGCGAATAGCTCGGGTATGTCAATCAATTTTGTACCTTTCAAGCATTGCACTTTGAAAGCCCGCCGTTAATTCGGAAGAAGTCGGGAAAGCGAGCAGACGCCGGCCATGCGACTTCTGGCACCTAAATTATCGAGAACGAAGACCAGGTTTCGCTGAAGGCTTGTACATAGATCCCGGGAACGTGGGTTCTTCTGGGATGATTGAAGAGCGGACCCAGACTGATAAGTAACTTGCCTGCCTCAGGGAACAACTCTCTCCCTGATGTGACCCTTGAGGTTCCATATATTTGAGATCATTCGTGGATCGGAGATAACCAAGCCGGGAAAATTCCGGGTTCATAGTCTCCCTTTCAGGTATCAAGGGAACCAGGCCTTGGACAGAACCTTGGATTTGGCTAAAAAAAGTTGGATAAGAATAACCCGATCATGATGGAAACACGAAAGCAGACGATTGCAAATAAAAACGGCCCCATCATTGTCATTGAAGACGATAACGATGATCAGGAACTTCTCGCGGAAATCTTCAGGAAGCTCAACTATCCTAATCAGGTAATCTTCTTTTCCGACGGTGAGGCGGCGCTCGAGCATATTACTACCGGTCGTGAATCTCCTTTTCTTATACTGTCAGACATAAATATGCCAAAATTGAATGGGTTCGAGCTACGGCAGAAGCTGAAAACGGATTCAAAACTAAATAACAAATGCATTCCCTATCTCTTCTTTTCCACGGCCGTGAACCAGAAGTCAGTCATAGACGCATACAGCCAGTCCGTACAGGGATTTTTTGTAAAACCGAATTCAATGGCCGGGTTAGAAAAGACGATTTGGACGATCATGGAATACTGGAGGCTATGCGCCGCCCCAAATGACTTCCCTGATTAGGTTGAGCGACTGGCCACTGCGATTTCGGACTCGACTATGGGGAGAAGAGCATATGCTGACCTCGCTTGAAAAGAAGCTGCGGGAAAAGTCGAGAAGATCTGAACGAGATGCTGAATAAGCGCTGACCCACCGTTGTTCCGCCCCGAGCAGGTGACGAAAAGTCATGTTCAATGAATACGCTAACTCCTTTCTGTTCGCACTAGCCAGTTTGTTAAGTCTTTTATTTGTGAAATCAGGGAAGTCCACTCGCATCGGTCAATATCGTATCTTGATTATCAATTCTCACTCATAAATCCATAGTCGCGTCACGTTCCCGCCTTCCACGAACGAGGCTGATGTAAAACATCGCGCAACATTTGCAGGCCCTTGCGACAAACACTACATTGACTCGGTAAATCCTGAAACAGCATGCTGAATTTTCAATTAGAAAGAAGATGGGGTTAGTTGATATGATGCCACACAGCGTGGTTTAGCCGGCTGGAAAGGAGGAGTTACGGAGCAAACGATCAGGTGAATCATCAGACTAGACTATGGCAATTCTGGCCTTTGACCTTGGAGGAACAAAACTGGCGACGGCCGTATTCTCTCCTGATGGAAAACCTTTAATCAAAGAGACAACACCGCTTGACGGACGGAACGGCTATGAAGTGTCAGGGCTGATTCAGGATCAGGTGCGGAAACTTCTGGCAAGCTTTGATATTGATTCTATCGGTGCATCCGTTCCGGGAATTGTGAGCGAGGAGTCAGGTACGATCTGGGCTCCCAATATTCCGGGCTGGAGCAACTTCCCGTTAGCACAGGAGTTGAAAAAAGTCGCGCCCATGCAACGAATCGTTATTGAGAGCGATCGCGCATGCAGTATGCTCGGCGAGCAATGGAAGGGAAACGCTAAGGATTGTAGGCACGCAATTTTCATTGCGGTAGGAACCGGTATTGGTGCTGGCATTATGGATGAAGGCAGACTGATCAGAGGGGTAGGTAATATTGCGGGAGCGATCGGATGGATGGCACTGCCGCGGCCATTTGAAAGCAAATATAAATCAAGTGGATGTTTTGAATTTTACGCGTCAGGTGCCGGCATCCCAAAGTTCACCAGGGAATTGCTGAACGCGGATCCAACCAAATCGTCACTTCGGGAATTGCATTCCGATGCGCTTACGGCATACGATGTATTTAAGGCTTACAAAGAAAATGATCCGATTGCCATGATCGTGATTCAGGAGTGCGTGGCGTTCTGGGGTATGGCTGCCGCCAACCTGATCAGCATTTTTAATCCCGAAAGAATAATCTTTGGAGGTGGGTTGTTTGGTCCCGGAATTGAGTTTCTCGAAGATATAAAGAACGAAGCCTCCAAATGGGCACAGCCAATCAGTGCAACTCAGGTGAGTTTTCACGCCTCTGCGTTGGGAAGCGATGCGGCAGTTTACGGAGCCGCGTATCTGGCACTAAAAACAATGTGAAGGACTTCTGTATAAGGAAGCCCCTGTAACACGGCTTGATTTACGGTACCACCCGGGTGCACAGGGCGTCGCTAGATAATTGATTTTATAGCCTTTGCATATTTGCTCAGTTCCTTCGGGTGCCGTTCAGTTACCAGGCAGTCGATATCACCGAGCGTACTTACTCTTACCTTCTGTGTAGTACCAAGTTTTTCCGATATGCAAAGTACAGCCGTTTTATTTGCCGATTTAATCATCGCCTTCTTTACCTGGGCCACTTCCCAATCACTATCGGTCAGTCCGCCTTTAATAGAGATCCCGTTAGCACCAAGCAGACACAGATCAGCATTTATTTCCGACAACTGTGAAACCACCACCGACCCTGTGCAGATATAACAATCGCGGGCCAGTCGTCCGGAGATCAGGATAACTTCGACGCTTGAGCGTTGGGCGATCTCCAATGCCACCAAAGGGCTTACGGTAAAAATAACCCCCTTCATATTTTCAGGTATGATCCGCGCCAGCTCCAGTATTACGGTTCCTCCACCCAGGAGGCATGACATACCATCCGAGAGTAATGACAACGCTTTCCTGGCAATTTCGATTTTCTCATTCCTGGCGTAAACGTCCTGTTGCTGATACGGGTAATGGAAATTTGGCGATACGGCACCACCGTGAACTTTCACCAACTTACCTGCCTTTTCCAGCTTGTTCAGATCTCTTCTGACTGTATCAATGGAAACGTCCAAAAGCTGACTCAGGTCGTGTACCAGCACCTTGTTGTTGATACTGATTTGTTCAAGGATTATGTAGTGACGTTCCTCGGAGATCATGTCAGGACTTCGTTGTTAAGTATGGTCTATCCATATCCAGATTCCGGCACAAGTGCCAGATCGCAAGGCTGCGGTTTTGTGCATTTTCAGGCACCATAACCCAAATATAGCCGAAATACGGACATTTACTTGCATTAGTTTGCATTAGTTTGCATGTTTATAGCATCAAAGCCGCACAAAACAGCAACTTGGTTATGACCACTCTCGTGCGTTCAGGATGGGATTTCAGAATGGCTTTCAGGGTCGTACTCCTGTTTTCGTGTGGGGCGCTTTTCTGTGCTTCGGAATGCGCCGCACCACGCGGTGCCTCCCAACCGTTTGAGTACACGCACGGCGCGATTACCCGCGGCAACAAAGCCTCCAAGAATATTGCGCTCGTTTTTACAGGCGATGAATATGCGGATGGCGCGGAAATCATCAGCAAAGTTTTAAAATCGCACAATGTGGCAGGCAGTTTCTTCCTTACCGGAAGATTCTATCGCGAACCGAAGTTTCAGCAAGCAATCAGGTCCCTCGTAGCCGAAGGGCATTATATGGGCGCACACTCCGACAAACATTTACTCTATTGTGACTGGCGGAACCGGGACAGCCTCCTGGTCACCAGGGAGGAATTTAACCAAGACATCGAAGCCAATTACAGGGAAATGGAACGACTTGGAATAACGAAACAGCATGCATCATTCTTCCTGCCGCCATACGAATGGTACAACGATACCATCAGCGCCTGGACCAATCAAGTCGGCCTAACCCTTGTCAATTTAACCCGCGGCACCTTGTCGCATGCCGACTATACCACACCCGCCATGGCGAACTACCGCAGCAGTGAGGTGATCTATTCCAGTATCTTAAAATATGAGCAAACAGATCCATCCGGACTGAACGGATTTATTTTGTTGAGCCACATCGGTACCGCACCGGAGCGCACCGATAAATTTTACGCTCATCTTGATAAGCTGATCACCGCGCTTCGGAAGAGGGGGTATACATTTTTGAGAATTGATGAACTGCTAAAACAAGCGTAGCGAGATATGAAGAAACTATTTATACTGATTCTTGCCGTCGTATGGCCATCATTTGTATTCCCGC
>CBKWFZ010000020.1:0-13632 GCA_966673785.1 uncultured bacterium | reverse complement strand
ACGATGCGGCAGGCCGGTGATGCGGAAGCAGACGATCTTGTCCGCCTGCTTTTCTCCCAGGGCCGGCAAAACGAGGTTTATCGTTCCATGGCGCTACCGAGAACAGCGATCGAAACACTGGATCACATTCCTCCCCTGAGCAATTTTCTCCTGCGTGACATCCCGCGGCCCGACTGGTTTGAACCGGACCGGCTGCTGAATGGTCAACGGTTCTTCCGGAAACACGCCCTTGACATCATGACCCTTCTCGGTTCTTTGTCCTTGCCGTTTTGCTATGCGGCTACTCCCGGCAATAAGGCCATATACTTCACAGGAAAGATGAGAAAGTCACCAGGAAAAAGACTTCTGGAAACGGCCCATTTTATCATTGCCGTGATGGCGGAAGGAAGCTTTGATTCCGGTGAAGCTGCTTTTGAAGTTGCGCGGACACGGCTTGTTCACGCTATCGTGAGATACCACATCAGGACTCGCAACGAATGGGATATGCAGTGGGGCGTGCCCGTCAACCAGGAGGATATGGCGGGCACCAATCTCGCTTTCTCTTATATAATAGTGCGCGGACTGGAAGGATCGGGGATCCGGATGAGCGAAAACGAGAAGGAAGATTTCCTCCACGCGTGGCGGTTCATCGGCCATGCACTGAACATCGACCACGAACTTCTTCCCGCTTCGCTGACCGAAGCCGCATCACTTGAAGAAACGATACGAAGACGCCATTTTCGCCTTTCAGAAGAGGGCAGGTTGCTTACCCGGGAGCTTCTCGCCCATTATCAGGAGTCATTCCCCGCTTTCGCGGGATATCTAGTCGAAAGCCAGATCCGTTACCTCACGGGCCCGGAAGTAAGTCATTTACTCGGACTACGCTCCTTTCCTGTTCGCGACGCACTGATAGCAGCGCTTAACTTCATCCGGAAACGGCTGAACCGTGTCTTTGTCAATCCGTTCAGTTATCACATCATGATCCGTAACCATCATCGGCTGAAAGCGAGATACAGCAAGGTGTGACCCTGCCTTACAACCGTTCGCGATTTCTGGAATCTCATTTAATCTTATAGTTTTACGTCCCCGAAATCTGCAAGCATGAGCAAGAGGTCTGTCATAACCGTAAAGGTTGGCTCCAATGTTATTACGAACGCCGATGGGTTGCCTGATGCCACCGTTATCGAGAGCATCTCCGCGCAAATACGGGCGTTGAGGGAACAGGGACATCACGTTATTCTCGTTTCTTCCGGTGCAGTCGCCGCCGGACGAAGTATTTACACATTTCCAAAAAAAACAGATACGGTAGTTCAACGCCAGGTGCTTTCGTCGCTGGGTCAGATCAAACTTATCGCACTTTACAGGGAAGCGTTCGAACGAAATAAGATGTTGTGTGCGCAGGTGCTCGTGACGAAAGAGGATTTCAAAAGCAGGACACACTATCTCAATATGCAGAACTGCCTTCATGCCCTGCTGAACAACGGCATTGTGCCAATCCTCAATGAAAACGACGTCGTGTCCATCACGGAGCTTATGTTCACCGATAACGACGAACTCGCCGGACTCGTCAGCGCGATGATGAATACAACATTGCTCGTCATTCTCACCAACGTCGATGGCGTGTACGACGGTGACCCCGGTGTTGAGGGAACACGCGTCCTCTATGAATACAACAGCCAGGCCGTTGATCTCGCGGCAATTGCTTCCGGTCGCAAATCCGGTTTCGGACGAGGTGGCATCCTGACAAAGTGCCAGACGTCACAAAAAATAGCAGGCATCGGAATCCCTGTTCATATCGCTAATGGGCGTACACCGGATGTCGTGCTGCGTGTTGTAAACGGTGAGAAGATCGGTACCCGTTTTCCACCGAAGAAACTTGCTTCAAGCTTTAAGAAATATATGGCTCACGCCTATGAGGAAGCAAAGGGAATGGTGATGATCAATGAGGGTGCGAAAAAGGTGCTGCTATCCGAAAAGGCACATAGTCTCCTTCCGGTTGGAGTGACCCAGGTGCTTGGCAAATTCAAAAAAGGTGATCTTATAAAGATCGTTGACGAACATCACCGCGAGGTCGGACTCGGCCTGGCACGCTACGGGCACAAGAAAGCAAGGGAAGTAACGGGCATGAAGAATCAGAAGCCTGTTATCCATTATGACCATTTGTACCTGCATTGAGAAAACGACTAGCCGTAAATCAGAAATATGACAACAATGCTTGACGATATTTTCCGCAGCGTCCGCGCCGCAAGCCGGAGACTTTCTCTTGTCGGCGAGGAAACCATCAACACGATCCTGCGACGACTTGCGCAACGGATACCGGAGCGCGCCACGACCCTGCTCGAAGCAAACCGGAAAGACCTGGATCGTATGGCACCTGACGATCCGAAATTCGACCGGTTGAAACTCACTGAAGATCGTCTCGCAGGCATTGCGCGCGATCTGGAAAACGTGGCGTCGTTGCCGTCGCCGCTTGGCCGCATCCTGGAAGAAAGGACCACCGGGTCGGGCCTGCACCTGCGCAAGGTAACGGTACCGCTGGGTGTTGTGGGTATTATTTATGAAGCGCGCCCAAACGTTACCTTCGATGTATTCGCACTATGCCTTAAGTCCGGCAATGCGTGCGTTCTCAAAGGAGGTAGCGACGCCGAACACTCCAACCGCGCCATTGTTGCCGTTATTCATGAGGTGCTTACCGAAATGTCAGCGGATACGAACATTATCGCCTTGCTTCCCCCCGACCGCGAGTCTACGTCAGCGTTGCTCAACGCCGTAGGTTTTGTCGACATCATTATTCCGCGGGGCAGCCAGAATCTGATCAACTACGTGCGCGAAAACGCAACGGTACCCGTAATCGAAACCGGCGCGGGCATTGTCCATACCTATTTTCACGCGTCCGCAAACCTCGAAAAAGGAAAGGCGATCGTTTTCAATGCCAAGACGCGGCGGGTAAGTGTCTGCAATGCGCTTGATTGCCTGATCATCGACGAAAGCAGGCTTCGCGATCTCCCGGCGATCACCGCCGATCTCCAGGGTAAAGGTGTCACAATATTTGCCGACGAGCTCTCGTTTGCAGCGCTTGAGGGTAAGTATGATTCAGCGCTGCTCAGGCACGCCAGTCCCGAACATTTTGGAACGGAATTCCTTGATTACAAAATGAGCATCCGGACTGTGCCGGATTTTTCCAGGGCGCTCGAACATATCAACACGTACAGCTCGCGGCACAGCGAGGCAATCATCGCAGAAGATGAAGGTGTGATTGACCTTTTCCTTCGCAGTGTGGATGCCGCTGCCGTTTATGCCAACGTATCCACCGCTTTTACCGACGGCGCGCAATTCGGCCTCGGCGCCGAGATCGGCATCAGTACCCAAAAGCTTCATGCACGCGGTCCCATGGCGTTGCGTGAGATGACGTCGTATAAATGGCTCATCAGAGGAGATGGTACCGTCAGAATACCCTGACGGCATCGCGGTCATTTCACCAATGGCATGAACGAAGCCAGGCGATAACGCGCTGCCCTGAAATCCCGATTCTTCTCAATGGAACGTTATTCATCTAACGCAATGTGTTCTCTTAATATATTCATGGACAGGGTAGGTCTGCCGGGTCGGGTTCGGTAATCTTTCAATTAATCCCGGCATAAATCATACATCCCGGTACGGGGATGTGACAAAAATGCCTCACTGAAATGACTTTCATCACCCCGCCGGGAACCGGCAAAAGCGACATTTAGGTGACAAAGAAAACTTGTCAGAGGCGAAGAAAATCCTCCCTCGTTTTAACCTCAAATTCATGGTGTATGGAACCGAAAAAAACTCCAAAAGCTGACCTGGCGAACAAATCCTTCTTGTTCTTCAATATTGGTCTGGTGATAAGTCTTGGTCTCGCCATAATGGCATTCAACTACAAGGTCTACGACGATACCTCGGCCAAGGACCTGAGAACAGCGCATAAGATTGCCGATGAAATGATCGAGCCCCCTGTAACGGAACAACTACCCCCGCCGCCGGCACCACAGCTTGAGCAGCCGCAACTTATAGAGGTTCCGAATGAGAAGAAAATCGAAGAGGACATCAAAATCAACATGGACATCGAGACGCACATGGACAAAGTGGTCGTTGAAGTTCACGTCGCTCCTCCGGTTGTTGAAGAAGAAAAGGAAGATCCGCATCAGATTTTCATCGTTGTCGAAGAGACCGCGGTGCCTGTTGGTGGCATGACAGCTTTCTACGATTACGTGCTCGAAAAACTGAAGTATCCCGCTCAGGCACGCCGCATGGATATCGAAGGAAAGGTGTTCGTAGAATTTGTAATTGAAAAAGACGGTTCCATCACGGACGTCAAGGCGATAAAAGGAATCGGAGCCGGTTGTGATGAGGAAGCAGTACGCGTGGTTAGTGAATCGCCAAAATGGAAACCCGCTAAACAACGCGGCAAGTCAGTCCGCCAGCGGATGGTATTACCCATCACATTCAAGATGAACCGATCCTAAAGAAAAAGAAAAGACTCGTACCTAAACTTGACTCGCAAGCACTGCCGGACAACTGAAAGAGGGATCAGGAACTCCGGTTAGTGCTTGTTGTTTTGAAGGTGATCTTCAATAATCTTATCAAGCTCTTCCCGGGAAAAACCGAGCTTTTCCGCGACCATTGTGATGAGTTCTCTTTCAGCGGTAGCAAATTCGCCGTCGACATGTGCAAGATCAAGCATCTGCTGCAGTTGAACTTCCCGTTCATCGTGGTTTTGTGGAATCAGATATACGTACTCATTCGCACGCTGCAGCATAACGTTCAGGCGATCGAGCGGGATTCCATTTTCATAAGCGATCTTGGAGAGCGCGATCCTTTCAATTTCCATGATTTTTCCATCCGCAGCGGATAGTGAAACCAGGTTTCTGAAGTGTTCAATTTTTACAGGATTCACTGAACATGAGTTTAAAAAGTGTGACTAAAATAACACTATTTCGAGAATATTCAAGACAGGAAGCCGATCCCGTTAACCGGAAAACTTGAATTAACATGATTATCTGACACGTCGCGTCACGAGGTTCGTAATTTCGATAGCTTGCGAAACCGATCTCATGGCCTATCCTCCTATGGTTCTTGCCTGCCTCAACTGGATTCGCGGCGCGGCTCTCGTAACAATCACCGTCGCGCTAACCCATTGCGTACACGCCCAGGGAGATCAGGCTCCGCGCGCTGATCAAAGCCAGAACAAGTGGCGTACAACGCGTAACCTCGGACGTTCTGTAAACTCCGTTTATGAAGATCTCAATCCTGTCCTCACCGCGGATGGCAATACGTTATACTTCGCACGGAAACACACCCCGACAAATACGGGTGGTCGCCGGGATCCACAGGATGTCTACCTTGCAGAAATGGTGAACGGGTCGTGGAGTGCCAGTCGAAATGCAGGGCCACCATTAAACACGCCGGACGCGGACAACGTCTGCGCCATTTCCTCCGACAGTAAACGGTTATACTATTTCATTCGCCGTACCGCCAGCTCGGGATACTTCGGATATCGCGAACGAAATTTATCGGGCTGGTCAGACATTAAAGAAACCGGACTTGAAGTCACAAACCGCTCCGATTATCTGGAATCCTGTCTCGCACAAGACGAACAGACCATTCTTTTCACTGCCAATACAAGGGACAACATCTTCGCTGGAAGAGACCACGACGAGCGCGACATCTATGTAGCTATGCGCAAATATGACGGGACGTGGACGCGACCGGTAAACCTTGGCCAGGCTGTGAACAGCACAGGTGACGAATACTCGCCCTTTCTGGCGGCTGATGGAAGAACGCTTTACTTTGCCACCAATGGCCGCGGCGGCTACGGCGGCGTAGATCTTTTCGTTACGAGACGGATTGGCGATGGCTGGACAGCATGGACAACACCGGTGAATCTGGGACCGGAAATCAATTCCCCGGGGTTTGACGGGTATCTGACAGTTGCAGCTTCAGGGAAACGCGCGCTTTATGTCACCCGCAATCGCAGCCTGGGAGGTACGGATATTATGGCTGCCGCGTTACCCCGACATTTGTCGCCGCTACCTGTTGTGCTTGTGAGAGGCGCTGTTCTGGATGAACAAACACATTCCGAAGTTGCGGCGTCAATCGCAGTAAACCACCTGGGGGGCATGAGTCGATACATTAACGCAACGACCTATGCGGTTACTGCCGAACCCGGTATGACGATGCAGTTTACCATCGAAGCAAAGGGATATGAGACGAAGGTCGAAACGATTGGTATTTCCGATGTAGTCGACGTCACCGTGCTTGAGCAGAACATTACACTCCGGCGTGCTGCTTCTAAAACCTTCGCATCGGAACCGATACACTTCGACGCCGGGAAAGCAGTGATCAGATCCGAGTCTTTCGCTACACTCGATAGCATTATCATGTTCCTGCAGGGAAATCCCGGAATAAAGCTTGCCATCATGGGTCATACGGATAACCGGGGATCAGACCGAAGGCTACGGGAGCTTTCACGGGACCGTGCCAGAGAGGTGAAAGCCTATCTTCTCGCTAACGGAGTAGCGGGCCGGCGACTTCGGTCCAGGGGCGCCGGTTCAACGCAACCGATTGCCAAAAACGATAATGAGACGAACCGGAGCCGCAACCGCCGTGTTGAATTCCATTTTCTCAATTGACCCCGGACAAACTTCTTATTATCCTTTGTGAAATAGCATTTTTTAATAATATTGAATCTGGTCAAACGAGCGACGAAACTAAACACGAACTCAGGTGAAGATTTTACTTGTTGATGACGAACCACTCGATCTGTTCATTGCAAAAAAACAGCTTAGTCTTGAATTTGATGTAATCGCATTTTCAACGTCAACTGAAATGCTGGCGTGGGCAAAGGAGAACACGTTCGACATCGCGCTCATCGACTACTACCTCGGCCCGGATCTGGGATCTGAAGTCCTGAAAACTCTGGTGGCCGAAAAAGGAAAAGAATTCAAGGCGTTTCTCCTGACGAATTTTGTCGACCCGCAACAGGTGCTGGCGCTGAAGGCGGAAGGTTTCGACGACGTCATTTTCAAGCCGCTCAATACGGAGAAGCTAAAAGCACACCTCGCCAAAACAGAATGATGCGCGAGGGTACTTCCCTCACGCGTTCCTTGGAATCTTAAGTACGAATCTGTTTAACTCCAGCTTGTGGGGCTGATATTCTTGGCTGCGCGCAGTATGTCTCTTCGCGAAACCTGCCCCAGCAGTATGCCATCCTTCACAACGGGTAGCCGGCGGACGGGTGAATTAAGGAATTCCGTCGCTGCAGCGACAATATCGCTGTCGTGAGACAAGGTCTTTACTTTCTTCGTCATGTAGTCGGAAACGCGCGGAGAGTTGTAGGGCTGATTGTGGTAGGCCTGATCCACAATGATCCTCAGGCAGTCCTTTTCGGAGATAATCCCCACCAGTGCTCCGGCCTCGTCAAGGACCGGCCCGCCTGAAATACGCTTCTCAATTATCACGTTGATCACCTCATCGATTGACTGGTCCGGTTTGAACGTAATCAGGTTTTTCAATTCAACCATATACGTCTTGACCGACTCATATCGCGGCATTTCGGCGTTTATTTGCTCTTTGGACTTGAGGTTGGGTGTAAAATTCATGTTCAAATGGAGTTGGTTGTAGGGTAATTTAAAAAAACTTATCGAATTATAAAAATGCGCGAATGACGCCTGGCCGGCCTCCAGGGAGCCGTTTTCCGCACAACTTGATGTCTATACGCAGCAAGCTGGCACCATAATACAGGAGGTGTTGCAAACAAGAATTACTTAAACTCCGACAGTCATGAAAGCGCTAATGTTCCACAAACCTAAAGACGTCCGGGTGGAAACCGTGGATGATCCCCAGATCCAGAATCCGAGGGATGCAATCATCCGGGTGACATCCACGGCCATTTGCGGGTCAGACCTGCATATTTACAACGGCATGATTCCGCAACCAAGATCAATGGTTCTCGGACATGAGTTCATGGGAATCGTCGAAGAAACCGGAAGCGGCATCACGAATCTCCGGAAAGGTGACCGGATAGTCGTGCCCTTCCCCATCGCGTGCGGCAACTGTCGTTTCTGCCAGATGGATCTGCCGACGCATTGCGAAAACTCCAATGACATGTACGGACCCGAAGGCGAGGTGCTGAAAGCCAAAGGTATCGGAGCCGCCCTTTACGGATACACCGATCTGTATGGCGGATATGATGGTGGTCAGGCCGAGTACGTGCGTGTCCCGTATGCCGACTACAGCCCGCGGAAAGTGCCGGACAACCTCACCGACGAGCAGGTGCTCTTCCTCACCGATATTTTTCCAACCGGATGGGCGGCGATTGACTGGGCTGACCTTAAGGGCGGCGAAACGGTTGCTGTTTTTGGATGCGGTCCTGTCGGCATTATGGCAATGAAATCCGCCTGGCTCAAAGGGGCTGGTCGCGTTATTGGCGTTGACATTGTCCCTTACCGTCTTGAGGTCGCGCGCGTCTCTGCAGGCGCGGATGTGATTGATGCAAGCGCTGTTGATCCCGCCGAAGTGATTCGTGAGATGACAGGTGGCTATGGAGCAGATGTGTGCGTCGACGCTGTAGGCATGGAGGCCGACCGTTCAAAAGTCGAAAAAGCCATGAACGTCGTGCACATGCAAAAGGGAACGATGAAAACTCTCGAGAAGTGCCTGGATGCCGTGCGCCGCGGAGGTACCGTCACCGTTGTAGGTGTCTACGGTTCGATGTACGACAACTTTCCGCTGTACAAATGGTTCGATAAAGGAATCAAACTGATGGGCGGACAGGCATGGGTCCAGCGTTATATCGATGATCTGCTCGGCCTCGTTCGTGATGGCAAGGTTGTGCTCGATGACATCATCACGCATAAGGTGCCGTTGAGCGAAGCTCCAAAAATGTACGACATCTTCTCAAAAAAGAAAGACAACTGCGTGAAGGTTGTGCTGAAACCTTTTGCATAGCATAGAATAACTTCAGGAAGGCCGCATGGACAGCGGCTTTCCTTTCTTAAGAGCAACATCCCGGTTGGTGCAATTTTTTCGCGCGGTGGTGTATCGCATTGGGATTCGCTTTATTTTGCGTGAAATTCGCGTCATGCAGGCAATCGGTTTTTTCCTGACTTATCCGTTTATCTATCTCATCGCCCTGCTTCCGTTTCCGCTCCTTTACGCGTTATCGGATGTCGCCTATTATCTCTTACGGTTAAGCGGTTATCGAAAAAAGGTAATCCTGAAAAACCTTAGAAACTCTTTCCCTGAAAAATCAGAGCCGGAGATACAGGCCATCGCCGACCGTTTCCGCCGCCATTTGTGCGACCTGCTACTTGAAACACTCAAGATGAAAAACATCACGAAAGACGAGGTGATTGAACGCATGGTTGTGCACAAAAGTCCCCGGCTGGAAGAACTTCGAAAGCAAAAACGGAGTGTGATCATGGTACTTCCTCACTACGCCAACTGGGAATGGGCCGCCCCCGCTTTCGATTTGCAGACACCGTACCGGCTGCTGGTGGTGTATAAAGCACTGTCAAATCCCTGGTTTGATAAGATGATGAGGCGAATCCGGACGCGGCACGGAACCAGAATCACCCCTACGAAGAACGTGCTCCGTGAAATAGTTGCCTCCCGGAATGATACCCTTGCTATTGCACTTGTCGCGGATCAGGCTGCATCAAAGAAGGACGCGTACTGGACAACATTCCTGCACCAGGATACCGCGGTGTTCACGGGACCGGAAAAGCTTGCAAAGAAATTCGACCTTCCGATTGTATTCATGAAGTTGTCAAAGCTACGGCGCGGCCACTACCAGATGGATTGTGAAGTTCTTTTCGAGCATCCCAGGGAAACCGCCGAATGGGAGATCACAGAAACATTCACCCGCAGGTTTGAGGAACAGATCCGGGAAGATCCTACCGTATGGCTCTGGTCGCATAAACGCTGGAAACACAAACGCCCTGCGTCGGCAACACCTGCAGCCTGATCCGCGCTGCAGAAAACCGATCTTGTTCAGATAATTCCCGAAACGCTCGATAGATTGCCTGACCCTTCCGGTTAAGCGCAGGATGCAAACAATTTCAAATTTGGCTATATTCCTTCCGCGCGGGGGTATTCGCACGTAGCGGTCGATAAATTTCTTGTCAAATCATGAGGAAGGTCATTATACCGGGATAGCGGCGTCACTAATATTAACTGATGATTTCTTCCGGTAAAAGCGATTTTTCAAGGAACAGCCGGACTTCATTCCACTAAATATTCAATACTCATGACAAATGTAAATTTAAGTCAGGCGCAGAAGACAGGGCTGATCCTGCTTCGCCTGCTGATCGGATGGCACTTTTTATATGAGGGGGTAATTAAGCTATACAATCCCTCCTGGACTGCTAAAGGTTATCTGCTAAGCGCGGAATTCCTGAAGCCGATGTTCGTCTTTCTTGCCGGCGAGAGCCTCATCGGGATCGTCGACGCATTGAACATCGGTATTCTCATTCTGGTTGGTATTATGTTAATGGCGGGTTTCAAAACCAGCTGGGCCGCAATCGGGGGAATGTTATTACTGGCGCTCTACTACCTCGCACACCCTCCTTTCACAGGCATTACGCAGGGACCTGCCGAAGGCAGCTATTGGATCGTGAACAAAAATCTCATTGAACTCGCGGCCCTCTACGTACTATATCAGTTCCCTACTTCGACGGCATTCGGCATTGAGGCATTGTTCAGAAAGGCGAAACTGGAAACCGCTCACTAATCACAACCAACGAAGCAACTACTATGGAAAAACAGGATAACATATTCGGAAAATGGTCGAGGAGAGATCTGCTGAAAGGACTTGGCAGCCTTCCTTTGATCGGCGGTGTCTGGTATGCCGGAGCAAAGGTGACCGGCAACGCCAAACGGGAAAAGAACTTCCTGCTGGAAACGCTGAACATTAAGGCATCGCCACCGCCACCATCCGGTCCCATGAGCGGAAAGCCGGTCCGGCTCGGAATCATCGGCTTCGGAATACGCGGAGAGCAACTTTGCCGCGCCCTGGGTTTTGCAACAACGGAGTGGCTGGAGGAAATGAAAGCCAACGCCGAAAAGAACCCCAACGATAACAGGCTGAAGGATTTTCTCGCGCAGGAGAACCTGAATATCCAGTTGACCGGCATCTGCGACGTGTTCGATGTGCGCGCCGAAAATGCGTTGCGTTCCTTTAACCGCGATGGCAACACGATCAAACGGTTCGCTTCGCATAAGGAAATGGTCAACAGCGGTGAGGTCGACGCCGTCGTCATCGCGACACCCGACCACTGGCACGCGCCGATGGCAATCGATGCGCTGAATGCCGGAGTCAGCGTGTACGTCGAGAAACCGATGACGCATAATATCGCTGAAACCTACGCGTTGCGCGACGCCGTCAGATCGAATCCGAAACTCGTGTTTGCTGTCGGTCACCAGCACCGGCAAACCCAAAGTTTTCTCACCGCCCAGGACGTGATCGCCAAAAATATTCTTGGTCATATTTCGCTCATCGAAACCAATACAAACCGGAACGACGACAACGGTGCCTGGCAATACGATATCCATCCGGAGGCATCGCCCTCGACGATTGACTGGAAGGCATTCCTTGGCAGTGCACCCGAAACGGCGTTCAACCTGGAACACTTCTTCAGATGGAGAAAGTGGTGGGCATATGGGTCCGGCCTTTCAGGCGACCTGCTGACGCACGACTACGATCGTGTGAACTGCATTCTCAAGATGGGTATTCCGGGAAGTGTAACGGCTTCGGGAGGAATTTACACACATCGTGATGGACGCAATGTTCCCGATGTCATGCAGGTCAATATGGAATTTCCGGACTTTACGACCGGTTCCAGTCAGGAACAGGGTAAGGAACGTGGCATGACCTTCGTTTACAGTGCAACGCTTGGCAATCAGTTCGATCGTGGAACGGTTTTCATGGGGCATGACGGCAGCATGGAACTCGGCAATAGCCTGACCGTCTATGCCGACCCGCGGTCAACAAAACATGCGCAATTGATTAAGGACAGGAAGATCGATCCTTATGTACCCGTGTATCAATACGACCCTGCGGCGAACGGAACCGACGCGGTAACATCAGCCACGGCAAAATACTTCGCGAACAAAGGCCTGCTTTGGACATACCGTGATGGTAAGCGGGTCGATTCGACATTCCTGCACCTCAGAGAGTGGCTTAGCTGTATCCGTAACGGTGGTGAACCGAGCTGTGGCATACAACAGGGATTTGAGGAAGCGATCGCGGCGCATATGGCCGGATTGAGCTATAAGATCGGAAGGCGCATCGAATGGGATGCTGCATCGGAGAAGATCATTGCCCTGCCGGGTGAAGACCTTGATGCCATTCTTCTTGCGAACACCGAAAAGGTGAAAGTGGGATCAATGGCATGAAGTGAGGTTAATAAGTGAAAAAGGCGCACCCTGAGGTGCGCCTTTCTCGTATGAACCCTTTCGGATTACAGGTTGTCGATTTCCCGTCTTACTTCGTCTCTCGTCTTGCCCAAACGCTGTTGCAGGCGTCCGTACAACTCGTCCTCTTTCCCCTCAGTGTAAGTGAGATCGTCATCTGTCAATTGTCCATACTTCTGTTTCAGTTTTCCCTTCACTTCGTTCCAGGAACCTTTTATTCTCTGATTGTCCATAATTAGAAATTTAGTTGCACATCGCAGTTATATCCTGCTTGTTAACTTATGAACAATCAATAAAAAATCAGATGCCAGCTATTGCGCAAATAACCGCAAACAAGCGCGTGTAGTGGTCACGATATTTCCCAGCATGAATCACCTTCCAGCAGGTGCTGAAGATCGGCAGCCGACTCGAATTGACCTGAAGCAGCAAGTTGCTTTTCAATGCGCTGGTTCTGTGATTCTTTTTTCAATTGTTGCAGTATACCCATGGGCCTGGGTAATTCTTCATGATATGTCATATTCGCGAGGATCAGTGCAAGCGTCGAGTCCTCCTGATTATGCACAAGCAGATCGTCGACACTCCATTCTCCGGATGAAAGCGAAACCACCCGTGGCGTGTAGCCATCCAGGCGTATGCCTTTGTCCTTCGCTCTCCCGAAGACCAGCGGTTTGCCATGCTCGAGCCATATCGTCGAATCGTCACGCGTATCCGCCTGCGTGTAGCGATCGAACGCGCCATCGTTGAATATCCGGCAATTTGTGTACAGTTCTACAAATGAGAATCCCGGATACGCATACGCTGCCTTTAATACCTGCTGAATGGATTGTCGGTCCTTATCATGCGCACGCGCCACAAACCCGGCCCCTGCTCCTAACGCCAGCGATATCGGATTGAACGGATCTTCAAGCACACCACCCGGCGAAGACTTGGTTATCTGGCCTCTCTGCGACGTGGGCGAATACTGGCCCTTCGTGAGACTATACACCTCATTGTTGAACATCATCACATTGAGATCAACGTTCCTGCGACAGGCATGAATGAAGTGATTGCCTCCGATGCTCATGTTGTCACCATCTCCGGTCACGACCCATACGCTTAGATCAGGCCGCGAAAGTTTCAGTCCGGTAGCGACAGGTATGGCGCGCCCGTGAATAGTATGAAACCCGTAAGTGTTCATGTAGTACGGAAATCTTCCCGAACATCCGATGCCTGAAA
>CBKWFZ010000019.1:0-14156 GCA_966673785.1 uncultured bacterium | reverse complement strand
CGACGCGCTCTCACACATCAATAGCAGCCTGTCCGATGCGCGGTCGTTGCACGCGCGTGTGCTCGAACTCGATTGTTTCAAGCACCTTTCGGCGCTCTGGGAAGAGCGTGGAGAATACAAGAAAGCGTTAGAATATTTCAAACTATACGAGCAGGCCGAAGACACGGTGTTCAGCACGGATAAACAATCGAAACTACTGAGATATCAGGTTCAGTTTGAAACCGAATCGAAAGATACTGAGATCGCGAAACTCAGTCTTCAGCATACCCTTCAGAAAAGCGCGATTCGCAAAACTGAATTTGTGAGAAACATCCTTGTGGTGGTCATGGCGCTTAGCGGCATCCTGCTTATCACCGTCTATCGCAGCGGTCAACGCCGAAGAAAGATCAATCACCTGCTGCTTCAGCATCAGGAGGAAATGGAAAAACGAAGTGAAGAGCTTGAGAAGCTTAATCAGGTAAAAGACAAATTCTTTTCCATCATTTCTCACGACCTTCGTTCCCCGATCAACGCCTTATCCGGACTGCTTGACTTGCTGGACAAGGGTGCAATAGATGCGAACGAACTGCCGGTTCACATCAGGGAATTGCGTACACGCTTCAACCATACCCGGACGCTGCTTAACAACCTCCTTGACTGGACATTACTTCAAATGGATAAGTTGAATCTGCAGGCCGGCAAGATCGACATACACAAGATCGTAGACGAAAATATTCAACTGCTCGCCTCTGTTCCCGGTAAGGAGATTCGTATGATCAACAATATTCCGGATCCTGCAATTGCGTTTGGTGATTCAAATACCGTAAACCTGGTGATCCGGAATCTGATCACTAACGCCATTAAGTTCACGAATGACGGTGGCGAGGTCCTGATTGGCGGAGAGGAAAAGGAAAATGAATGGCTCATTTCCGTCCGCGATAACGGCATCGGAATGAAGCCTGAGGTACTCCGGATACTTTTTGACAAGACCGCGCCCTATACGACGCGTGGAACTGCCAATGAGAAAGGCACGGGCCTTGGCCTGATCTTGTGTAAGGAGTTCGTGGAGAAGAACGGGGGCCGGATCTGGGTTGAAAGCGCCGAGGGGAGTGGCAGCACATTCTATTTTACGCTTCCGAAGGAAAAGAACGGAGAGGTGAATTCTTTCTAATTTATAAGTGTAAAGGCTTTCGCTGACCCTTTTCTGTCCTATTTTTGTTCAGCCAAGAATGGAAGGAAAAGGTTTTACATACTGGCGGAATATCCGGATTGCGACCGGTTCATTATGGACCGGACTGAGGCTCACGCTCCGGCATTTGTTTGCCGCATTTAAAAGCCGTAAACCTGTGCTCGTTTCAGAGCAGGGCTATTTTGATCGAACCGAGGGTATTAACACGGTACAGTTTCCGCACCAGATGCAGCCCATCCCCGATAACGGAAGATACCGGCTGCATAATGAAATTGACGATTGCATCGTTTGCGATAAATGCGCCAAGATTTGTCCTGTTGACTGCATTACAATAGAGCCGGTACGGGCGGTCGCCGAAATCGGCAAAACCTCCGATGGCACTTCCAAGCGGATTTACGCTGCCAAGTTCGATATCGATATGGGCAAGTGTTGCTTTTGCGGACTCTGCACAACGGTATGTCCAACCGAATGCCTCACGATGACAAAGGTTTACGACTTTAGTGTCTTCGACATGAAGGAGCACAACTTCGCGTTCGCCGAAATGACTGAAGCTGAAATCACCGAAAAGAAGGCGGAACTCGAAACATTTCAGAAGGCGAAACAGGAAATCAGGCCGACACCGGCTGCCGGCGAAAGCCAGCCTGCCCCACCGCGACCCGCAGGAGCGAAACCCGTGTTCAAGCCCAGAATCAAACCGCCCGGATCTCCGCCCAAATGACCGTATACTTAGTAACGTTGTATTTCTTCACCGCCATTGCGGGACTCTCTGCAATCGGCGTTTTGTTAAGCCGGAACGTTTTTTACGCGGCGTTACTGCTGATTATTTGTCTGCTTTCTGTTGCAGCGCTGTATGTGGTCTTGTTCGCCGAATTCGTAGCGGTGACACAGATCCTCGTTTATGCCGGCGGAATTCTGGTAGTGATCATTTTTGGTATCATGCTAACGGTCCGTTTTGGTGACCTTCCCCTGCGTGTTCGTCATGCGAACATATTCAGCGGTATCCTGATATCTATTTCCCTGCTTGTCATCATGTCGGGACTCTTCTCGGAATTTTCGCTGCCGATCGGGCCATCTTCACCACTCGACCAGCATCCGGCGCCTATTGAAGCCGTGGGTGTTTCTTTTCTCACGGACCACATACTGGTATTTGAGGTCTCGGGATTGCTATTGCTTATCGCACTGATCGGGGCGGCAGTCATCGCCTCCCACAAACCGGATAACGCGAGATGACCTCACCAATCCATATCCTCCTGTTGCTCGCGGCGCTACTGTTTTGCACAGGACTCTGCACCGTCATCATCAAGCGCAACAGCATTATGGTATTGCTGGGAATCGAGTTGATGCTTAACGCATCAAACATCAACCTTGTGGCTTTCAACCGCGTTTATGCCGACAGGCTTGATGGTCAGGTCTTCGCACTTTTCGTAATCGTTGTAGCGGTTTGCGAGGCCGCCGTGGGGCTTGCCATCGTGCTCAGTGTTTATCGCAATTACCTAACTTCCGTACCTGACGAGGTCGACCAGTTAAAAGAAAATTAGATCCGGGCCCATGGAAACAACGTATCCCCCACTGTTTGAGACCAGCCTTGCGGTGTGTGCAGGATTACCGTTGGTATCGTTTGCACTAAGCCTGTTGGTCTCTGAACGCTATTCCTGGATCATGGGCATACTCGCCCCGTTTCTCCTACTTATTGCGTCGATTGCATCGGTAGTGGTTTTCTCGCAAGGCTGGCCGGGAGCCGATTACGAGGTCGGGGTCACCTGGTTCAGTATCAGTCAGGTCGAGTTTCATGCGGGGATCAATCTGGATAACAATGCTGCCGTAATGATCCTTGTGGTCACATTGATTTCATTTCTCGTTCACCTTTTCAGTACCGGATATATGGCTGGCGACCCCGGCGAAAAGCGATACTTCGGAATGCTTGGTCTTTTCACTTTTGCCATGCAGGGCGTAGTGCTTGCCGACAATCTGCTTCTGATATTCGTTTTCTGGGAGTTGGTCGGGTTCTCTTCTTTCATGCTGATTGGTCACTGGCAGCAAAAGCCATCGGCAGCCGCGGCTGCGACCAAGGCGTTTCTCCTGAACCGCGTCGGAGATGTCGGGTTCCTCATTGGAATCCTGCTCGTCTGGCGAACCGCCGATACCCTATCCGTTAGCGCGCTGGCGGACTCCAACATCTCGTGGAGCGCGGTTGCCGGCCTTTGTATCCTGTGCGGCGTGATCGGAAAGTCTGCCCAGTTTCCTCTGTTCACCTGGCTTCCGGACGCCATGGAGGGACCAACCCCCGTAAGCGCTCTCATCCACGCTGCTACCATGGTTGCCGCGGGTGTATATCTGCTGACCCGCGTTTTCTTCCTCTTCTCTCCCGTGGCACTTGCCGTCGTTGCCGTCGTGGGCATTATTACCGCGATCCTCGGGGCCGCCGCTGCGCTGGTCCAAAATGACATGAAGAAGGTTTTGGCTTTCTCCACGATTTCCCAACTCGGCCTCATGGTTACCGCCGTCGGGGCAGGTGCGCCGGGCGCGGCGATGCTTCACCTTTTCGCTCACGCTTTCTTTAAAGCATGTCTCTTCCTTTGCGCGGGCTCGGTCATTCATGCCCTTCATCGCGCGCAACACCAGTCACACGTACATTTCGATGTCCAGGATATCCGCAATCTCGGCGGACTTCGAAAAAAACTTCCTTTCACCTTCCTTGCAACCGTAGTGAGCGGCGCATCGCTGGCGGGCCTGCCCATGCTCTCGGGATTCTTATCAAAGGAAGCCATTCTCTCATCACTCAATACGTGGCGAGGTGACACGCTGAATGGAAAATGGATCGTGTTCGCCCTGGCATTTGTTGTTTCGTTTCTTACAGTCGTCTACGTTTTCAGACTCATCTACAAAGTCTTCCTTGGACGGGAATCAGCGACACAATTGCTTCCGATCGCGGAGCCTCCACCGGTGATGCGTGCACCCATAGCGTTACTCGCAATCGCTTCACTATGGCCTGTCATTTCCATGCATCCGTTTCATCCCGACGGATGGCTCTATGAACCTACACAGGGAAGCTCCACGGCTTTTGTAATTTTCTCGGTACTCTGGGTCTTGACTGGTCTTGGTGCTGCGGTCCTGCTTTTCAGAAATGGGCGTAGCATCCAGTCACCGGCTCTTTATGAGATGTTTTATATTGACCGGTTCTATCAGTGGGCTTTCGTGAATCCGGTCAATGCGCTTTCACGCGCAACAGAATCCACCGATCGTAAAGTAATTGACCGGGTACTCCATGGCGTTGCCTATGCGCAGGTTATAACCGCTCATCTCTTTGCGTGGTTCGATAGTTTCATCATAGACGGCGTCGTTAACGGAATGGCTTCGCTATCGCGGTTCATTGGAGCTATGGCGCGTTCGTTCATTGGGGGAAAAATTCAGCTTTATATCTTTTGGGCCCTCTTTACTGTCATTATTTTTCTAATTTGGTCGCTTATTTAGAACCCTTCAACCGCTACCGACGCCATAAGTAAATGCAGCATTATCTGATCACCTTACTTATCTTCACGCCTCTCGTCGCGGCCGTTGTTGCTATCCTGATTCCGCAGCGATTTGAACCTGCTTTCCGTTACCTTACGTTAGGGGTCAATACAGCACAGATCACCCTTTTCATTTATGCGCTCACCCTGTTCTCACCTGGCGGAGAAGTCCAGCTCGTTGAAAAACAACCATGGATAACGCTTGACCTCGGGACCTGGGGCGTATTGAAGGCTGAGTATTTTGTGGGTGTTGATGGATTAAGCTTTCCTTTACTCGGGCTTTCAGTATTCGTGCTTTTTCTTTCGACAATCTCATCCTGGACGATTAAGACGAGCGTGAAAGGTTACTTTATCCTTATGCTGATTTTGAACGGTGCGATTCTCGGAACGTTCACGGCACTCGACATGCTACTCTTTTACCTATTCTTCGAGTTCATGTTGTTGCCCATGTTCTTTTTGATTGCGATATGGGGCGGCATCCGACGTGAATATGCTTCGATAAAATTCTTTCTCTATACATTGCTTGGTTCGGTATTGATTCTAATCGTGATGATCGCGCTATACCTTTCCGTGAGTGAACCATCGGGCGAGGCCATTCTCGTGCACAGTTTCAACTTGCTGAACATGACCGAGCCGTCGCACTTCATTTCGAACGCGATCCTCGACCCGAATAATAGCTGGCAGATCGGCTGGTTCAATGCGCGTCAGTGGGCTTTTCTTTTACTCTTCCTGGGTTTCGCTATCAAGCTTCCAGCGGTACCGTTGCACACGTGGCTCCCGGACGCTCACGTTGAAGCGCCGACTCCCGTCTCTGTTATTCTGGCGGCCATATTGCTTAAGATCGGAGGCTATGGTCTGGCGAGGATCGCATTTCCGATTTTCCCAGAGGCCGCCATACACTTTTCTGCTTTTGTCGCTATTGTGGGCGTGGTGTCGATCATTTACGGAGGTCTCAACGCAATGGCAAGCAAGGATCTGAAACGACTTATCGCCTACTCGTCCGTGTCGCACATGGGATTTGTGCTGCTTGGTCTTTCGTCGCTGACTCCTGAGGGCGTGAGTGGCGCAGTTTTTCAAATGGTCAGTCACGGCATTATATCGGCAATGCTGTTCCTGATTGCCGGAGTCCTCTATGATCGCACCCACGATCGAACGATCGCATTCTATTCGGGTTTGTCCGCACGAATGAAGTCGTACACCGCATTTGTTCTTGTGGCGTTCTTTGCTTCCATGGGCCTTCCCGGGTTTTCCGGCTTCATGGCCGAGATACTTGTGTTGCTCGGCGCATTCAAGGCTCCATCATCCAACGGACTACTACACGAAAGTCTGGCGATCATCGCAACGGCCGGCCTTGTGCTCGGCGCAGCGTATTATCTTTGGACATTGCAGCGGATGTTCTTCGGACCGCTTGACGTCAAGGGACAAGCCGACGCAAGTCAGCTTACCGATCTTAACAGCCGTGAATGGTTGCTCCTGGTGCCGCTCTCAATTGCCACGCTGTGCCTTGGAATTTTTCCGCAGCTCCTGATCCGGTTTGTTGATCCATTTGCACGCACGCTCACGGATCTTGTGATCCTCACGGGTAAAAGTCTAATTCTAATACCCTGACCTGTGAATCAGCCACTGCGGGAAACGCTCGAGTCGATACAAATGAGTGTAGCCGGAATGGCTTCCGAGGCGGTCTTGCTCGGTGGGATCCTGCTAATCATAACTTGCGGATTAATATGGAGACGGGGGACCCGTATTTTTCATATCGCTGCGCTGCTTGTGCTGTCGATGGCAGCGATAATAGATTTCGGTTCATGGAACATGGAGTCTGTAACCTTCTTCAATGCATCAATCAGGTCTGATGGTTTCGCGAGATTTCTGCATATACTCTTCGGCATTTCCGGAATTCTCACGGTCATGATGAGTATGACCGCGGCGCGTCAGCAGACCCGGCTCGCGGAATATTACACGATGGTGATCTCGGTTGTTCTCGGTGCGAGATTGCTTGTCATGAGTGAAAACCTGATAACCGTTTTTATATCCCTGGAGCTCATTTCCATCGCATCCTATATTCTGACCGGCTTTTCATTCTCGAAAAAAGGGACAGAAGGAAGTCTCAAATATTTTCTGTTCGGCTCGACTGCATCGGCAGTGATGTTATACGGTTTTTCGGTTCTTTACGGGATTACCGGGACAATCCAGTTCACATCGATCGAGTTTCTGCAAGGGATTGGTGACCACGGCGATGGTCTGGTTCTGGTAGCAGCAACACTTGCCGTAGCTGGCTTCCTTTATAAGATCGCCGCGGTGCCCATGCACCCCTGGGCGCCCGATGTGTATGAGGGGGCGTCGATGCCTGTGATTGCACTCTTCTCCGTCGTGCCAAAACTGGCTGGACTCGGTGTCCTTTCAAGATTCCTGGTGATCATGAACTTCCACGGGACACCTGACTGGCAACTGATATTGTCCGTCATTATTCTCGCGACGCTGACGGTAGGCAATTTTTCAGCGCTTTGGCAGCAGAACGTTAAACGGCTGATGGCGTACTCGTCTATCGCGCAATCCGCGTTTCTCCTCGTGGCGCTCGTCACTTTTGATCCGCGCGGACTTCAGTACATGCTTTTTTACGCAGCAGTGTATATGGTTCTGAACTTTCTGGTATTCTTTCAGCTTCAGTATTTCGAAGAAAGGGGCGCTACAACGATTGCGGAGTACAGCGGCTCGGGCAGAGTGGCAGTGTGGTCGTGTCTATGTCTGCTCGTAGGGATGATCGGACTTACAGGTCTTCCGCCCACTGCCGGCTTCACGGGCAAGGTCTTTGTGTTCTCGGCCCTGTGGGAATCGTACGCCATGTCCGGTAAATCCATTCTGCTGTGGGTGTTGATTTTTGGATTGCTAAACACTGTTATTTCACTGTTCTATTACCTTCGCCTGCCCTATTACGCATTTGTTCGCCCGGCAACGACTGACTGGACTTCAAATAAATCGCCGATTCAAAATTTTTTAGGCGCTATTTTGGTTCTAATCGTACTCCTCCTGTTCTTCAGTCCGGGTTTGTTGATGGGATGGATTAATAAAATTACCTTTGCGTACTAGAGCCAGCGGTATTCGGTTTACCCGATTGTGCCCACCGGAGACCGTGCGAACAAGGAACCAAACATGAGCGACCAGATCCTGCATGAATGCGGCATCGCAATGATCCGCCTGCGAAAACCCCTCAGCTACTACATCGAGAAGTATGGCCCCACCTACGCCATGAACAAGATGTACATCTTAATGGAAAAGCAGCATAACCGGGGGCAGGACGGTGCCGGGGTTGCAAACATCAAGATTGACGTGGATTCCGGGCACCGGTATATAAGCAGATACCGGTCAGTCAAAGCAGCGCCGGTTGCCGATCTTTTCAGAAAAATCAGCAAAAAGTATCGCAAAGCTCAGAAAGAAGGGAAAGACAAGTTTCGCAATGAACAGTGGCTCAAAGAAAACGTAGCGTTCACGGGTGAAATATGGCTCGGTCATCTGCGTTACGGAACCCACGGCAAAAACAGTATCGAAAACGTCCACCCTTTCCTTCGACAGAACAACTGGCGAAGCCGTAACCTGGTCATGGCTGGCAATTTCAACATGACTAACGTCGAGGAACTGTTTGATATACTCGTCAACCTGGGACAACATCCAAAAGAAAAGGTTGATACTGTTACTGTGATGGAGAAGATCGGCCACTTCCTGGATGAAGAAGTTCAGTCGTTGTTCGAAAAGTATAAGGATAAATTTTCCAACCGGGAGATATCGGACATAATTGAAAACGAAGTCGACCTGCAGAGAGTCCTCAAGCGTGCGTGCAAGGATTTCGATGGCGGTTACACCATGGCAGGCATGATCGGTTCCGGTTCCAGTTTCGTCGTACGCGATCCGAACGGCATCCGGCCTGCTTATTTCTACGCAGATGACGAAGTCGTTGTGGTCGCTTCGGAGAAACCCGCTATCAAGACTGCTTTCAATATCGATTACAACCAGATCGAAGAGATCGATCCAGGACATGCATTGATCATAAACAAGAGCGGTGATTATGCTCAATATCCGATCATTCGCGCTGGTGAAAAGAAATCATGCAGTTTTGAGAGAATATATTTTTCCCGGGGCAACGACCCGGATATATACAAAGAACGCAAACAACTGGGAAGACTACTCGTACCGCAGGTATTGCGCGCAATCAATTTCGATCTGAAGAACACCGTATTCTCTTATATCCCCAACACAGCGGAGACGGCGTTTTACGGACTGATGGCAGGCATCGAAGACTATCTGATCAGGAAACAAAAGGACATTATTATCGATCAGAAACCATCCGTTGATTCACTCGATGATATCCTTTCGTTCCGTCCCAGAATTGAAAAACTGGTATTGAAAGATGTAAAGCTACGCACCTTCATTACGGACGATGAGCACCGGGACGAGATGGTTGCCCACGTCTACGATACGACCTATGAAGTAATTCGAAAAGGTGTAGACACCATTGTGGTTATTGACGACTCGATCGTTCGCGGAACCACCCTTGAGAAAAGCATTCTAAAAATGCTTGACAGACTGGAGCCCAAGAAAATTGTTGTTGTTTCCTCCGCGCCGCAGATTCGCTTCCCTGACTGCTATGGAATTGACATGAGTAAAATGGGCGAATTCGTCGCCTTCCGTGCCGTGATCGCGTTATTGAGAGACAAAGGAAAAGATTATCTGCTTGGAGAAATTTATGAGAAGTGTACCCGTGCACGTGGGCATCAAAGCCAGCAGAATTACGTCAAACAGCTTTACGATCAATTTACGGATGAGGAAATTTCTCTGAAGATCTCCGAAATCTGTCGCCCTACTGATATGAAAGCGGAACTCGAGATTGTTTTCCAGACCGTGGAAAATCTGCATAAAGCTATTCCTCACCATTCCGGAGACTGGTATTTCACGGGTAACTATCCTACCCCTGGTGGTATGAAAGTCGTGAACCGATCCTACGTGAATTACATGGATGGAAAACTGGTCCGTGCCTACTAGAAATAGCCGAAACTTAAGGCAGGTAGAAATCGAACAACAGGTCATTCATACAGCGGAAATGGCCGAGTGGGCATTTCCTGTGACCTGAAACCGCACAGGGCCGGCAAGACAAGCGATTATTTTCCAGAATTGTAAACCGGCTGTTAACCGGATACACGCCGAAATCCGTTACCGTATTTCCGTACAGAACAAAGGTCTCTTTGCCGAATGCCGAGGCAACTGCGATGAAGTCATTATCGAAGGTAAATACATACTTGCTTTTTTCAATGACACTTGCCATCTGGTTAAAACTGAACTTTCCGCATGCATTGTAAACAATCGCTTTCTTGTTGAGTGCGGCTAGTCCCTCCTCCATGTCGTCAGGTGCATTGCGTACGAAGAAGGCTTCAACCTTTCTTCCCGTTTCGGCATGGTCGGCAAAACCAAGAAGGATAATGGGTTTATTGATGCGGTCGCACAATGCGATCATCCTGCTTACCGGAAGCATTCGCGTATTATGAGACGCCGAAATACAAAAAGTCACATACCCCTTATGAAATGGGCCCGGGAGCCAGTCTGAGGGAACTTCATCACGGTAGGGAATCTGAAAATCCGGGCGCATCCCATCGTTCTTTACATGCAGTTCCGAGGCTGTAGCGATATACTGATCGGTGAGATGCATGGGAATCATCCGGTTGATCTTAAGCCGCGTTAACAGCCACTTTTTCCACCTGCGCCTGTCGAAGCGGAGTACTTTCGCCTTAAGTGTGACCGTCTTCAGCCATGAGCGCGAATCGGCGTCGAGGTCTAGCACGTAGTCATACGCGTGTGTTCTCCACGCGGCCCTGTCACTTGCCTCGTCTGTAGCCCAAACAGCCTCCAGGTACGGATTTCCGGCGAGGATGCGTTTCCCGTTTTCGTGCGTAAGGTAAAACACCGAGGCATCCTCAAGCTGAATCTTTAAGACCCTTACCAGGACGGTGGAAAAAATGATTTCTCCGGCCGAGCCGGAATGCACGATCAACACCTTCATTTGTGATGGCTGGTTTAACGAAAATTGATACTATTTACTATTTTAGAAAGTCTTAAAACAGCGCACGACAAAGTCTTACATTGAACAATCCGACGCCTGTGGCCGGAGTAACGTACCCAACCAACACGAGATGAACTATTGGCTAATGAAAACAGAACCGGGAACGTATTCCTGGGACGACCTTGTCAAAGACAAAAAAACCACCTGGGACGGTGTGAGGAATTTTCAGGCCCGGAATAACCTGAAAGCAATGAAGAAAGGCGATATGGTACTTATATACCATAGCGGCGACGATAAAGCGGTTGTTGGCATTGCGAAGGTAACGAAGGACGGCTTTCCCGATCCGAAAGATGCGTCGTGGCTTGCCGTTGAAGTGGCAGCCCATAAAAAACTGAAAAATCCCGTAACGCTTGCACAAATCAAGGCCGACAAGCGTTTAACTGATATGACGCTTGTGAGAGCGTCACGGCTATCCGTTCAACCTGTGAAGGAGGACGAATTCGAGTTGGTCATGACATTAAGCGAAGGAGAATAACCCATGCATAAAAGGTACACGTTCGATCTGGTTTTGCTGCTTTTGATGACGCTGGTCGCGGGTTCGCTCAGTGCACAGGTCGCACAGCCCTATCGTTATGAACGGGAACAAAAAAATTCTGACGATTATTTCAACATCATCTCTTTGAAAGAAAACGGGCTGGCATTGTTCCGCGAACGGGACAAATTCAAGCAGAACAATCGCCTGTGGGAATTGATATTTCTCGATAGCACCCTCAACGAAACGAAAAAAGTGGACCTTGAGATCAAGGAGCGCCATAAAATGGTCGGGTATGAAATCGGCAAAGAGAATTTATATTTTCTATTTCGCACAGGCGAGACGAATAAGAATGATTTCGAATTGATCGAGATCTCTTTGGGTGGGGAAGAAAAAGAACGCTACCCGATCAAGCCGGATCTCGATTTCCGGTTGACTCACTTCATTAAAGCCGGTGACAATTTTGTCTTCGGAGGCTACGTGAGCAACGAAGCCGTCATCATCTTGTTCGAACCCGCCGGTAAAAGTATCCGGGTATTACCCGGTTTTTTCCAGAAGGACACTGAGCTGGTTGATCTCCGGACCAACCAGAACGGAACATTCAACACGATCCTGATGGACCGAAGCAACCGTGGCGAGAAGAAGATACTGTTCAGGACGTTTGATCCGGCAGGGAAACAACTTCTGGAGGATAACATCCTGCTAGATGAAAACATTACGCTTCAGACGGCGTTGAGCAGCACCCTGGAGCGCGAGGAGCTTATTATTGCAGGAACCTGGGGCGACCGGAACGCGAAGCAGTCCAGCGGTTTCTTTTCACTTCCTGTGAATCCCTTTACCGATCAAAAGGTGCGCTATGTTGATTTCGGACGACTCGACAACTTTGTAAACTACCTGAATCAGAAGCGTGCCCAGCGGATCAAGGAAAACGCCCGGGAAAAGCCGGACGACGGGCGTGCGCCTTCGTTCTCCGCCTATGTGATGCCCTTCCGCGTCGTTGAAAACAAGGACGGATTCTACCTATTGGCTGAGGTTTACAATCCTGTAAGCAGCAATTCGTTCTACTCCGGCAATCCATATTACTACAATCCATATTTTTCGCCCTACGGATATTCACCTTATTGGAATGGATTTTACTATCCGGCAATGAGCCGGATGTACCGACCGCATCTTTATGGTCCAAATTCCCGGTCATCAAATGAAATCAAAACCCTCGAAACCGTTGTTATACTTCTTGATGAGAAAGGCGAGGTTAAGTGGGACCAAAGTTTTAAATTAGATGAGGTCAGGCTTCCCGCGCTTGAGCAGGTCGGGGATTTCGCTATCGTTGGCGATACCGTCTATATCATTTACAAGAAGGAGTCGGACATCCACGTAAAATCTGCGGCTTTATTGGGTGAATCGATATCAGAAGAATCCTATAAAGTAAAGACGCTGGAGGAGCAGGATGTTGTCCGGTCAGAAAAAGAAATGGAAGGGGGAATACGGCACTGGTATGGCAAGTCATTCTATGTATGGGGTTATCAGACAATCCGAAACGCGACGCGCGAAGACCGTGTCAGGGACGTCTTCTACATTAACCGGGTGGACCCGTAGGTTTCTTTTTTGCGCAATCATTGCCCTTTCCGGATTCAACGACCTATACGGCCAGATCATTCAAACCGATCGTATAGAGATTCCTCTCACTCGCCAGGAGCCTACGTTTGAAATTGCTCCATCCAATGCGGAAGGTCTTTTTTTATATCGCCACCTACGTGTGAATGACGGATATTTGCTGGAACTGATACGGCTTGATACCGCGCTCCAACAGCAGTGGAGTGGCGTAATCCCGACTGAACCAAGGGTAGAACTGGCGGGTAAACGTACGACGGGATCCAGACTCTTCTTTCTTTTCCGGCATCCCGAACTGAACCGCAAGGATCTGATTTTATATGCTATTCGACTCAATGACGGAAAATATGAAAGGCACGTCATCCGAAACTTTATTCCTTTTTATCCGACGGATTTCCAGGTTAATGAGCAGGCTGCGATCATTGGCGGCTATTATGGGAATGTCCCTGTCGTCGTATACTATTCGTTCCGGGATCATCGCTCGCGAATACTTCCCGGACTGCTCAATGAAGCCGGGGAACTGTCACAGGTGAAGATCAATGAAGATGGCGATTTCACGGTTCTGATCAGCGCCGAGACCCTTGCGGGGAACCGGACGATCTGGATCAAGCATTATGATGCGGATGGAAATCTTATGTACCAGATGCCATTGAAAACCGACGGGAATAAACATCTCCTGTTCGGAAGGGCTGTCAACAACGGGGAGGATATACAGCTAATCGCCGGAACGTATGGCAACCGAAGGTCGGCATATTCAAAGGGCATATTTCTCGCGCGCATTGACGGAATTGGAAACCAGGAAGTACGCTACTACAACTACGGCGACCTCGGAAACTTTTTTAAATACCTCAAGGCCAAACGGGAGCGACGCATCCGCGACCGGATCGAACGCCGCAAAGTCCGGGGTAAGAAAATCCGCTTCAACTATCGTTTCATCGTCCACGAAATTGTGCCGCACAACGATCAGTTCGTGCTTCTCGGAGAGGCCTTTTATCCGAAATACGTTCAGGTTGATAATCGATTCTCGTCATCTTTTTTTTATAACGCAGCCGCACCCCCGGGCCTTCTTAGTCAGAATGGACGGATCTTCGACGGATACCGGTACACACACGCGGTAGTGATCGGTTTTGACGAAAAGGGCCAGTTGCTGTGGGATAATAGCTTTGAAATCAATGATGTGAAGACATTTACGCTTGAACAATTCGTAAAAATTAACGCTTACGAGGATAAAATCGCGCTTCTCTATTTATTTCAAAACGAAATCCGCTCGAAGATCATCGAACGGAACAACGT
>CBKWFZ010000018.1:0-14221 GCA_966673785.1 uncultured bacterium | reverse complement strand
CCGTGGCCGAAGGACCCTACTTCGGTGGAATGGTAAGCGCCATTGCAAAACAGTCGCGAGAAGTACAGACGATCAATATCGCGGAACAAATCAATGAAGGCTTGCAGCTTGTGACCTTCTTCGGACATTCCTCGACGGTGACGCTCGACTTTGATATCGGCAACGTAACCGATAAAAAGATGGGCTACAACAACCGCGGTAAATATCCCATGATGCTGATGAACGGTTGCGAGGTGGGCGCATTTTTTCTCCCGACAAAACTTTTCGGTGAAGACTGGATACTGGCGGAAAAGCTTGGAGCAAGTAATTTTCTTGGCCATAATGCGATCGCAGGAACGAATACGTTGTACAAATACTCACAGGCGTTTTACAACGTCGCTTTCGCGGATTCGCTATTTATCGGCAGGGGAATCGGTGACGTGAAGCGCGAGACAGCGAAGCAGTTTCTCGACGGACAGGCTGCAGGTACCATAAATCGTTCGCAGGTCGAACAAATGATCCTTTTGGGCGATCCGGCGGTTAAGCTCGTCCCCGCATCAAAACCAGATCTGGAAATAACAGACTCACGTATTTCATTCGTTCCGTTTAATGATCAACGCATTACTGCTCTCGCCGATTCTTTCGCAATCCGCTTTGTCGTCACCAACTATGGTCTTGCCACGGATCAGCCTTTTCGCGTTGAAGTTACCCGCACGCGTGATGACAACACTACGATAACGTATGACTCTATCTACACGATCCCGAGAAACGTTGATACGCTGACAATGGTAATCCGGCGTGGAATGGAAGATATTGCCGGGAATAACACATTTCAGATCCGTCTCGACGCGGATGGCATTTATGATGAGTTAGATGAGTCAAACAATGAAGCGGAAGCCGTTCTCGTGATTTCCGGCAACGGGACGAAACATTTGTACCCCGCACCGTTTGCAATCGTTAATTCGTCACAGGTGAAGCTATCGTTGCAGGCTACCGATGTGTTTTCGGAAGAACGTCGCTTTATCGTTCAGCTGGACACGGTTCCTTCCTTTGATTCACCCTGGTTTAGTGAGCTTACCATCGAAGGTAAGGTGCTTGCCAGCCATACGCAGGAAGTACTGCAGTCGGATTCGCTTACGTATTACTGGCGATCGAGGCTTGAAGAACCACGCGATGGTGAATCCGGTGAGTGGACAACCAGCTCCTTTACTGTAATACAGGGTTCACCCGAGGGCTGGGCGCAGATTCATTTTCCGCAATACCTTGAAAACATGGCGGAAGGACTTGCCGTTGATGCCGGAAGTCGTCGTATCAGTTTTGTTGAAAGCGCTTTGCCCGTCGACATTGTTACGTTCGGAGCGTCGTCAGGAAAGCCGCGGGATTCCGTGAGCGTCCGTCTCGCCGGCCAGGAGTACAATTTATTCAGCCAGGGATTTGGCTGCCGGCTCAATACGATCAACCTTATTGCATTCGATCGCAAATCGACCACTCCTTATGTCGGTGTTTACCTGAAATGGTACGAAATATTGTTTCAATACGGCGGCAGACGATTGCTTTGCGGAAGAGAACCGTTTGTGATCAATAGCTTTACATACAACGACACCTATAGCGGCTCCGGAAACGATCTGGTGGAGTATGTCGACAACGTCGCCGAAGGCGACAGCGTCGTATTATTCACGATGGGAAATGCGAATTTCGATTTGTGGCCCGCAGCGGCCAGGACAAAGGTCGCCGCGCTCGGAATTTCAATTGATCAGCTTAACCAGCTTACTTCCGGTGAACCGGTGGTGATTTTTGCGCGAAAGGGTGCACCGGCCGGAGCGGCCCGCGTCTACCGATACGAAGGCGCGAACCCCGCATCCGCGCGTCTGGTTGTCAACGGTACGGTTACCGGAGGGTACAGCAGCGGCGTTATGAAATCGACACTGATCGGCCCTGCACGCAAGTGGACCTCCATCCATTACCGCGCAAACGAGGTTGAGGCACAGGATAATGTTCGCGTGGAAATACGTGGCGTTTCCCTGAATCGACACGAGGAACAATTGGTCGAAGCCGCGGAAACGGCGCAGGACCTTTCGTTTATCGATGCCAGCCAGTTTCCTTTCCTGCGGATCGTGTTTCATGCCGAGGACGATGTGTTGTTGACTCCGGCACAACTTGAGAACTGGCTCGTACTGTATACGCCTGTACCCGAGGGGGTGCTGCTCCCCGAAGACGGCGCCGATGTGCCGGTAACGCTCCTGGAAGGAGAAGCATTGAAACGCGCTTTTCGTTTTGTCAATGTGAGCTCTGAGGATTTTGCCGACTCGCTTTCGGTCAAAACGTTGCTGCGAAGTCATAACAGTGTCCAGGCAACAGAATCATCCGTGAAAATCGCGGGACCCGCTGCCGGTGATACGACGTTCTTTTCGGTTTCGCGTCAGACACGTGGCAGCACCGGCTGGAATGATCTTGATGTTTTTGTCAATCCAAGAGTACTTCCCGAGCAGTACTATGACAATAATCACATGCTTCTGCGTCGTACGGCCAACGTCGCCGCGGATCTGTCGCCACCGGTCACGGAGGTAACGTTCGATGGTAAGCTCATCGAAAACGGAGACTATGTGTCGTCCACACCGGTAATCCGCGTGACTGTCCGTGATGATAACACGTTCCTTCAAAAGCAGGATACCGTCGGAATCGATATTCGTCTGGTTTCACCATGTGATGTTGAACCTTGCGAAGCGATGCCGGTATACTTTTCCCGTCCCGATATGCATTTTCAGCCTGCGACTGCGGATTCACCTTATGTTATTCAGTTTACGCCGGTTTTGTCCAACGGAGCGTATACGTTTAGCGTCCTCGGTCAGGATTTTAAGGGCAATCGCGCCGCGGAACCGTACTCTGTTTCTTTTCTGGTCGATGATGAATCGGGAATTTCTTTCGCATCGCCCTCTCCCAATCCATTCTGGTTCGAGACTGAAATTGGATTCACTGTCCGCGGAACTATAATTCCGGAGTCAGTTCATGTCCGTATTTTTGATATTGCGGGCAAGCCGGTATGGCAAACCAATTCCGAAGAGCTGTCCATCGGAAAAAATACGCTCCGATGGAACGGTACCGACTCGTCCGGGGGCTACCTGAAAAGCGGTGTCTACCTCTACACAATCGCCGTTGTGGTCGACGGACAGTCCCACCGCCAGACCGGCAAGATTCTTCTCCAACGATAGTTTTAATGCTTACTCGTACTTCAGCGTTTCTGCATGGTTAGTAGATGCAGCCCGGAAAGACTGAACGCTCACTGTTATGATTGCGAGGAGAATGGCAAGCACAGCTGCAAGGACAAACACGAATACGTTGATGTCGATGTGATAGGCGAAGGAGCTGAGCCATCCATTCATGAAGTACCACGCTACGGGCCATGCGATAGCATTCGCGAGCAGGATCAGGATCACCGTCTCTTTTGACAAGAGTGCAAGAATCTGCGGAATCGTTGCACCCAGCACTTTCCGTATGCCGATCTCTTTTACGCGTTGCATCGCATTAAATGTTGCGAGACCCAGCAGTCCGAGGCAGGCGATGAAGATGGCCAATAGCGAAAACGTGGTAAAGAGTGTGCTTTGCTTTTGCTCTGCATCGTAAAGGGCCTGGTAGTTCTGACTGAGAAACTGGAAATTAAACGGCCTCGACGGAACAAATGATTTCCAGATATCTTCAAGCCGGGCAAGTGCCTCGCGTGATGATCCGGCGTTTATCTTGACGGAGAGCGCAGAAAAACGATTCGTATTCAGGAAGATCATCGGGGCAATTCGCTGGTGCAGCGATTCAAAATGGAAATCGCTTACGACACCCACCAGTTTTCCACGCACACCTGCGTACTGGAATTCTTCGTCGAGATGATCGGCCGGATTTTCCCAGCCGAGTTCGCGCGTCGCAGCTTCATTAATGATAAACGCAAGCGAGTCATCCGTAACAATACTCCTGGAGAAATTCCGGCCGGCAATCATACGTATGCCGTATGTGTCGAAAAATGTTTCGTCGATGCAAATGGTTTTCAAATTAACTGGGGAAGCGATGAGGCTGTCGCCTTCAAGAACCCGCGCGCTGCCGTATGAATCAAGCAGTCTGCCCGTTGGAATGCGCGATGATCGGCTGACATTAACAATGTCTGTGGACCGTGTGGCTTCATTGTAGAACGCGTCATAATTATCGTTGAGTTCGTTATAATTAGGCAGCGTCACAACCATTTCCTTGTTGTAACCTAGTGAACGGTTGTTGAGGTAATCCAGCTGCTGGAAGGTAAGCAGCGTTGCGATCATGAGAATGACTGAAATCGCGAACTGCGCCACAACAAGGGTTCTTCGAAGCGTAAGACTGGCGCGTGAACCAGATTGGGCGCCCTTGAGGCTGACCGCTGGCCTGAACCCGGACAACACGAATGCCGGATATATCCCCGCAATGATGCCGGTGAAAATCGCAAAAGCGAGTAGTCCGCCAATGAACGACAGGTTAAGCCCGGAGCTGAGTGAAAGATGTTTCCCTGTAAAACTGTTAAGCCATTCAAGACCGGCGGTAGAAAGCGCTATCGCAAGTAAAAGCGCGAAACCGGCGATGAGTACGGATTCGGTGAGGTATTGCGTCACAAGTTGAAGTCGGAACGCGCCCGCAACTTTCCTGAGTCCGACCTCCTTCGCACGTTTTGTCGCGCGCGCTGTGGAGAGGTTAACGAAGTTGAAACAAGCGATGAGAATGATGAATACGCCGATCACTGTCATCATGTACACGTTGTTGATATTTCCGTTCACTTCAATTTCATCGTCCAGATGAGATCGCAGGTGAATATCGGTAAGCTTCTGGAGGTACAGCGTTGTCACTTTTGAGGCTTCAAAATCAGGGGGAGCACCGAAATTCGATTTGGCATAGGTTCCGAAATGCCGGTTCAGGAAATCCGGAAATTGTGATTCGATGGCCGTGGCCGTCGATCCTGGTTGAAGCAAAAGGTAGGTGCCGAATGCATTATTCCCCCAGTTCGTTTCCAGTCCGGTCCGTCCGTAAACGTCGTCGTTTTCCAGCGTGCTGAAGGAGACCATGAAGTCGGGGTGCCAGTGCGACTGATCGGGAAAGTCTTCATAGACACCGGTCACTTCCAGATCGAACTGGTTGTTAGCCCGAAGTCTTTTACCAATAACATCGGTTGTGTTGAAGTAGCGCTGTGCCGTCTTTTTTGAAAGCATCACTGTAAAGGGTCGCGTTAGGGACCTGCCACCGTCACCGGAAATAACAGGAATATCCATGATGCTGAACAACGCGGGCTCGACAACGAAGAGGTTCGGCTCGTTGTTCATCATTTTCAGTTCGCCGTTTTCCTCAAGCCCCACGACGATGCCGAAGTTTATCGTACGGGCCATCGCTTCAATTTCGCCAAAGTCATTCTTCAATAACGGTCCTATTGGTGGTGCGACATTCGCGAGATGAAGGTTTACCTCGCCCTCCGCCGAATGAAAGCTGCGTGTAACACGATAGATCCGGTCAGCCTTGGAATGGTACCGGTCGAATGAAAGTTCATCCTGAACAAACAGGAAGATCAGCATACAACACGCCATACCCAGTCCGAGACCGAGGATATTTATGATTGATGTTAGCTTGTGACGGGACAAGGATCGCAGAGCGACTTTGAGGTAATTACTCAGCATACAATCTGATTTTAGCTGAGAGACCTTTCAAACAATGTGCAAAACAGGAATGGGCGTCTCCGGCCTTGAATCGCTGTTTTGTTAAGCGACACATGTTCGCAATTGCAATCCATGTGTCCGGGAGCGAACTCATAGCAGCGGTAACGCCAATCAGCTTTTTTGCTTATTTTTAGTGTTCGGAAAGTCGTTTTTATGAGGAAGTTGTATCTGCTTGTGTTGTTGTTGACGGGTTTCGGCAGTCTCTTCGCGTTGAACGGGAGTAGCGACAGCCTTCTGATTGAATTGCTCCATACGATTGAGAACAGGTCTTTATATGTGAATCAACGCCTTGACAGAATTGAGGGCCTTCAGCAAAAACTTGTCGAGGCAAAAGCCAACCCGAATGCTGATCTGTTCAAAGTTTATAATGCCCTCTTTCTCGAAAACCGGAAATTTGTCTACGACTCCGCATTCAAATATGCAACGCGGTTGATCGAGGTCGCACACAGCCAGAAGGACCCTGTACGAATCGGGCTTGCCCGTTCGCAGCTTGGATTCGTGCTGGTTTCTTCAGGTCTTTTCAAGGAAGCATTTGATACCCTTCACCGCGTTGAGGCCAGGCTGCTACCGGATTCCGCCCGCATCGAGTATTATACACTGATGGCGCGCGGATTTTATGATCTTGGCGACTTTGATAATGACGCATATTATAAATCACATTATTTCAACCTGGGCCATATTTATACCGATTCGGCGCGACTATTCTGCCTTCCGGGGAGCTATCGCGACCTGTATCTCAGCCGCATCAAGAACATAAAGACCCGGAACTTCGACGGCGGCCTCAGGGATTCCCGAGCAATTCTCGACTTGTTTTCGCTTCCTTATGAAGAACAGGCCATAAACTTTTATGATCTCAGCCATTCGTACAGGATGATAGGCGACATGGATAAAGCACGGGAACATTTGATACGTTCAGCGCTCGCCGATTTGCGCGCAGCCACGAAAGAGACCGCTGCTATGCATGCCCTGGCCCGCATGATGTACGATGAGGGGCGGATCGAATATGCCTACCGGTTTATCCAACAGGCGCGGGAAGATGCCCTGTTCTATGGCGCACGACAGCGTCAGGTCGAGATTTCGGCGATCGAACCGATGATTTCTTCCGCGAAACTTAACAGCGTGGATGCACAACGACGCAACCTCTTGCTGCTATCCGGAGCGCTGGTTGCCCTTACACTGCTTGTTATCGCTTTTGCGGTAATCATTTTTAAGCAATTGCGGAGGTTGAAAGTCGCTGAGTTTGCGGTCACGAAGGCGAACGAGGAACTCAAGATCAGCAACCACGAGCTCAGGGAGGCAAATCGTATCAAGGAAGAGTACATCGGATACTATTTCAATATCAACGCCGATTACCTCAATAAGATCGAATCATTCAAAAAAGCGGTTGATCAAAAGCTGATAAACCGCCGGTACGAAGAGCTTCGGTTTATCGTGGACAACATCAACCTCAAGCGCGAGCGTGAAAACCTTTCATACAGCTTTGATAAAGTGTTTTTGAGGTTGTTTCCAGACTTCATTCAACGGTATAATGCGATGTTTAAACCTGAGGATCAGGTCCAGGTGAAGGATGAGCCCGTGCTTAACACCGAGATGAGAATATTCGCCCTGATTCGTATGGGGATCGATGATCCGGAAAAGATTGCGAAGATTCTGGGGTATTCCGTGAACACCATCTATGCTTACAAGACCCGGGTCAAGAGTAAGTCAATTGTGCCCAATGATCACTTTGAGGAGCTGATCAGAGACATAAAAACCGCCTGAACGACCAATATCGGGTTAATATTTTTTCGCTGTCCTGCATCAATAAAATTCTGAGGATCAGATTTTTGCAGAAATATTCATTAATATTTTACGATATTTTCGAAATACAAATTGTCGACGGCAGGCAGTGACAATAATTTTGGTTGCGCCACTGTACCCGGTGGAAGTTTTTCGTGACTGTATTTAACCCAAACCGAATTTTCATGCAAAAGAACGCGACCAAACCCCGTAGGATTGAATTTATCGGAACACACAAAAATGACTCGATCGTAATCGGAAACTATGGTGACGTCCGGTTGGTAGCCCAGGGCAATTTCGATCTTTCAGGATTAATCTATTGCGGAAAAAATACGGTTGAAATTAACCTTACCGGTGAAGGCGTGGTTTCATTCAGCGGCGTTTGCAAAAAGCTGATGATCCGCGGAATCGAGGGCAATTGCATCCTGAACCTTTCCAACCTCTCCAGCGATACGGTCTGGTGTGAGTCGGTTAAGGGGAAATCAGTGATCAACCTTGGTCCAACCAGACTAATTGAGCTGATTAGCCTTGACAACGAGGCTGTTGTTCGATACCCCGGAAAAGCGCTGCTGCTGAATTATTCCCTTCGCGGCAACTCAAAGATTGAATCGCTTGCGGCCTGACGTCATCGTACATCGGACTCACGTACGCTCACACCGTTCCCGGTAAGCTTTTTCCGCTGCTCAGCCGTTAAAGTCCATTCGTTCGAAAAATTGCCTTCGACCAGGGGTGAGCCAGAGGATCCTTTGTAGAGAACGAAATCTTTGAAGTTTCCGAGAAATTGGAAAGGAAGGGGTGGCCCGAAACGCGAGGGTTCGCTCGAAATCCACCACGGCAACCCCGAGTTAACGACTACATAGTGGCTTCCGACAGGGAAAATGTATAACAAACCCACCTGATCATCGTCCGTCGTGAGTTGCATCGGCAACTGGTCACTGTGCTTTTGTATAACTGAATTGGTCTGAGGCGTTCCGAACAGGATCAGGTTCGCTGACTCAATATCGCTGGCGCGGACATCCTTGTCGGCCACAATTCTCGGAAAAACCATTACGCGGCCCAGGAAAGCGTTTCGGTAAACGGCCCAGTCTGCGGCTTTGGTTGCGACTTCAATTCTGTTTTTCAACTCCTCTTGACTGGGATTGCCAGCCGTCCCATAAACATAGATGTGACGATCGGAGAAGGCGGCGTTGATCGGACCTTCCGCGCCGCGTTTTTTCCCGGTGGTGGTCTCCGCGTCTCGTCCGTGAGTCCACTTTCCGTTTTTGAGCACGAATGAAAGTGAGTCATCGGGTGAGGTCCTGACCTTCTTTCCGTTGATTGTGACGTCTATCGGCGCCGCGGATTCGTAGCGGGGATGACCTGCAACGGTCACGGTAAACGCATCGGTATTGGCGGCAGTGATATCGAGTTTGTTCTGGCCGGTGAATCGCGCGTCAATGCTCGCGGTCACTCCGGGTGTGAGCTTGTCGATCGTCACCCAATAGGCATTGTTGTACTCGAAACGCTGCGAATTAAACTTCACACGTTCCGGGAATCGGTTTCGTCTGTACTTTGTCAACCATGTAAATACAGCACCGTCGGCGTAGGCATTCTCCCAGCTGTTGTGCTGAACGCCGGGATATTCCTTGTATTCCACATGCGTGCCGTTAGCATTCAATCGCTTTACCCAATCACGCGAGACGGTCACCGGAACAGCCTGGTCAGCGTCACCATGATGGAAATACATCGGGATATTCAGGCTGTTCGGCAGATATTCATCGGTGCCACGGGGCGGCGCCGGACATACAGGTACAAGTGCTGCCCAGATATCGGGACGCGTTAGTCCAATCCATAAAGTGCCTCCGCCACCCATGGAGAGGCCGGTAAGATATGTGCGGTCTTCATCGATATTAAAACGCCGTTTGACATCGGCGAGAACATCGTACACATCTTTCTCAGCTACGCCCTGATAGCCCATCGTTCCTCTGGCAAAAGGGGACGCGACGATGAAATCGACATCTTTCCACGCGGGGAAGTAGCGGCTTGCCTCAACATCAGTCTCTCCCGGAGCATTACTCTTTCCAAAAACACGGCGGAGTGCAAGCCGGTGGTTTGATCCCGCGCCGTGCAACATGATGACCAGGGGATATTTCCTGCTTGCGTCGTAGTTCTTTGGAATGTACACACCGTATGGCTGTTCCGTGTCATCAACGGAAGAAAAGAAGGTGAGGACCTGAGGTCCGGATTCCAGTTTCTGAGAATGCACCGGAAGAAATGAGACAAGAATGCCAATTAATAAAACAGATGAGATGGAGTATCGCATGGAAATTACGTTTGTCAATTCAATTAAGCCAGCTTGTATAAATATCGGTCATGCTATGTGACAGACGGTCCGTCACGGTTGCGGCTATTTATTTTGTCTGTCCGGTACCGGCACGAAGGGCTTTGTCGACATCCGCAGGAATATCAATTCCAATAGTCTCGATAGATGTTTCGACGACTTTGATATGGTATCCATGTGCCAGCCAACGCAGCTGTTCGAGTGACTCTGCGCTTTCGAGGCTGGCCACCGGAAGTTTTGTAATCGCCTGCAGGATGTCGCTTCGATAAGCGTACATGCCAATGTGTTTGAAGAATGTATGCGCCGATAGCCAATCTTCTTTCGGTGTGCTTCGCAAATACGGAATGGTAGCGCGGCTGAAATATAAGGCGTTCCCGCTGGCGCCGACCACGACCTTGACCACATTGGGGTTGAAAAGGCTCTCGGTATCCGTTATACTTTTTGCGAGTGTAGCGATTTCTGTCTTTCCATCAAGCGCGCTGATAAGCAGGTTGATCTGTGCGGGTTCGATGAACGGTTCATCACCCTGAATGTTAACCACGTAATCGAATGGTTTCCCCTGCTGTTCCAGTGCCTCGTAGCATCGGTCTGTTCCCGATACGTGACTTTCCCGTGTCATGCAGACATGCCCGCCAAATCCGCGGACGTGATCATAGATCCCCTCGTGGTCGGTGGCAACCACGACATGATCCAGTCCGGATTTGCCTGCCTGCTCCCAGACGCGGCGGATCATGGTTTTTCCACCAATGTCAGCGAGCGGTTTACCGGGAAATCGGGTGGATGCAAAACGCGCGGGAATAATGCCAAGAATCTTCATCATTAACGGTATGGCTAAACACGCTCAGGAACGGATTTTCTTACGCGGAGCGATGTTGTTTCTTCGCCGATGACTTCAATCTCGTCACCCTTGTTTACGTATTCACCCTGGGTGTACGCGTCGTAAATTTTGCCTTCGATCATGACTTTGCCACCCGGTCTGAGGACAGTATGGGCTACGCCTGTCTTACCCTTCATCGGATCCGTGAAAAAAGACGAGGTATAGCCCAGTGATCTGTCCTGGGTAGCGGTAAGGGCGACTTTCCTGAACAGGCGCGAATCGACAAACTTTGATCCTCCGACAAACAACAGCAAAATTCCTCCTAGCAGCCCGGCTAATGCTGCCAGCACAGCGGCGAAAATATCTTCACCAGGGACAAATTCGAAGTTAAAGACGTCGTTGTTGATCATTATCAGGATCAGGGACGTGAGTGTTAGGGCTATTCCTGTCACTCCGGCTACGCCAAATCCGGGGATAACAAATATCTCCAGTGCAATCAGGATGAGTCCCGCAAAGAATGCGATTATCTCCCAGTTTGCTGCAAGTCCGGCAAGGTAGTAGGGTACAAGGTACAGGATCAGCGCAACAAGAGAGGCAATTCCCGGAAAGCCGACACCCGGCGTCTGAAGTTCGAAGTACAAACCGCCAATGATTACAAGGATAAGAATTCCGCTTACGAATGGATTGAGAAAGAAACTGACTACGCGTTCGACGCCACCCAGTTCGAAGGTTTGAAGCTCATAATTTGTGACACCGTTTCGCTGAAGAATTTCCTCAATGGATTTTACTTTAGCCTCGCAATATCCATACTTCAGCGCTTCGTCAGTAGAGAATGTGATGACCTGACCGGCGGGCGAGATGCTGTCGATCTCCAGTGTTTCATCGACCATTCCTTCGGCGATGCGCGGATCCCGGTTATTCTCCGCCGCTGTTGACCGCATGATCGACCGCATATACGACTGATACTTGTCTGGCGCCTTTTGTCCGGTTCCGTCAACGACGGTTGCCGCGCCGATCGTTGCGCCGGGAGCCATATAGATGCTGTCGCAGGCAATTGAAATCAGTGCACCGGCCGATGCCGCATCCGCATTGATGAAGACCCATATGGGGTTCTCGAATTTCATGATCAGGTCGACGATCTCCTTCGCGTCGGTGAGCACGCCGCCATAGGTGTCCATTTCAACGATAACGATATCCGCCTTGGTATCCTTCGCATGATCAAGCGCAACTTCAACGTAGCGCTTCATCGGCGGATCTATGTTCGCCTTGATCTCCATCACCATCACCTGTTTGCGTTGGGTAAAGGCGCTTAGAGAAAGCAGAATAAAAATTATCGTGAATCCGTATTGTTTCATGGATGGCAGGAATGTTCTACTACCCGGCTTATTGCAATTCATCGGTTTTGCCTTTCATTCCTGGAAAGGTCGATATAAACTTGCATAAAATTAACAATTAAGCAAGTTGGACGGTCACCTTCGGTTGAACTTTTCTTATCACTTCGACGCCGTAATCTGGAATATGGTGGTTTCGCCCGAAGCCGACACCCTGGTTGTGGAGGTGCGCGATTTGACGAAACGGGAGGTGCGATTTTCCGCGCTTGATCTGAGATCGAACGCCTTTATCTGGCGGGACAAGGGACTCGATGAACCGTGGTGGGTTAATCTGTCACTGGTATCACGCCGCGTTCTTGTGTTCACAGTGTATTTGGATACCAACAACCCGGATAAGAAAGGTGTGGTTGCATATGCGCTGGAGGATCTGCGGCTACTCTGGTTTAATAACGATTTTTCAATAGCGGCTCTCGGTGAAAATGAGGTGAGCGGATTTGCGAGCAAATACGGCTTGCAGCAGATCACCCTCGACGTGCATACAGGCCAGAAACGCGACGATCCAGTGCACCCGATATCGATTCCAGGGCTCAGAAAACCCCTGCAATACCAGGAAGGGACACAATATTTCGAAACCGTGAAAACATTTTTATCAAATCAGTTAAATTTGAATGCGGTTTCGGCGTTAGAGTATCTGGAAACGGACAAAATCATCGTGATTTCAGGCTACACCGAAAATCAAGGCGCTGGCGATCTGGCCAATTTTTTGATCGTGCTCTCGCGGCAGGGAGATGTTCTCATAAGAGAATCCCTTAGCCCCCAGGTCAAGGGTATCGGTTTGGATACATTTTTTCTCCTGGGTGATTTATTGTTTTTTGTCAAGAATAAAACTGAACTGGTAAGCTACACAATCCTATGATTCACGAAATAATTTTCGCAGGTGCTCTACTTTTCCACCCGCAGGCTGAAAAAGATTCGATCGGCACGGAAACCATCGATGGAAAGCTCTTTGTGATTCACAAGGTCGATGAAAAAGAAACACTATACGCGATCTCCCGTAGATACGGCGCGTCCGTCGAATCGATTCTCAAAAGCAATCCGGGAGCATCAGCGAATCTTGAGATCGGTCAGATCCTCCGGGTTCCATACGACAAAAAGGTTTCGGTAAAACCGGCGCCGAATAATACGGTCCATCGGGTTGCTTCCGGCGAAACGATGTATTCGATATCCCGGTCGTATGGTGTCACCGTTGACGATCTCCGTAAGTGGAACAACCTTCCGGATAATTCTATTTCGGTAGGGCAGGAACTCATCGTTCGCAAGGCACCCGCCGTGGTCGTGAAAACGGAACAGGAGGTCAGCAAATCAAATAATAAGGAAGAAGCTACCCGGCCGGTACCGGCGTCAGGACTGCATACGGTCGCTTCAAAGGAGACATTATACTCAATCGCAAGACAATACGGCCTGTCTGTAAGTCAGGTCAGGTCGTGGAACTCGCTTGAGAACGATGAACTGAAAGTAGGTCAGGTCATTGCGATATCTGCAAGTGCTAAGATACCGCAACCCGAGACCGAGGCCGTCGCGACCCCTGCGCGTCAGCAGCCCGATCCGGGCACTGCGCAGCAGCGCGAGGAACCGGTTGTAGCCGCAGCGCCGCGCGGCAACGAGACTGCTCCGGTTGCCGATCGTACACAGACTATACGCATCTCCGAGTCCGTGAAGAACAGCGATGAAATTGTGCAGGCCGGACTTGCCGAACTCATCGAAGGCACCGAAGGCAATAGAAAATATCTGGCAATGCACCGCACCGCGCCGATCGGGACCATTCTCAAAGTGCGAAATGAAATGAATAACCGCGAAGTATTCGTACGCGTGATGGGTAAGCTGCCGGATACAGGTGTGAACGATAAGTTAATTATCAAGCTTTCACGTTCCGCATATGACCGCCTTGGAGCAATCGATCCGCGCTTCCGTGTTGAAGTTACCTATTACAAATAGCCGATTAGCTGACCAAAACGAAATAACTGCCCCTGAAAGCAGTTATTTTTTTATGCATACACATCTTCTGATACTTTTACTGATCGGCATTTTCGCCGATGCGCTGGGGCAGAATCTTGTCCCCAATCCGAGTTTCGAAGACTTTCCGCGGTGCCCGGGAAGTTACTCGCGGACAAAATCCGAGTTTCGGATGAATGCATGGTACGCGGCAAATGAGGGTACTCCGGATGCCTATAACGCGTGTGCGTCCGGTGAAGGGGGCGTTCCCTATAACTGGGCTGGCGTTTCC
>CBKWFZ010000017.1:0-14296 GCA_966673785.1 uncultured bacterium | reverse complement strand
AATCATTTTCAAGCCTTTTTGGCTGGTGTTAAGCCATATTTTCAGAATTTTAGTTTTAAATTTTCATCCGAAAGACCGCCACGAATGCCCAGAAAATCATCTCATCATAATAACGACTTTCCGCCGGCCCTGCTTCTTGAAATCTCCTGGGAAGTATGTAATCAGGTAGGAGGAATTTATACTGTGATTCGCTCAAAGGCGCCTGCCATGGTTGAACATGCCCAGGGGCAGTACTGTATGATCGGGCCGTATCTCAGCCGGAACATTAATGCCGAGCTTGAGATCCTAAATGATTCGCAGGACGTGTTTGGTCTCGCGGCGGCAACGCTTCGAAAGAAAGGCTATGAAGTCAACTACGCACAGTGGCTGATCACGGGAAGGCCACGTGTTGTTCTTCTTAATCCGGTGATCGAAAGTCAGGCATTGAACGTGGTAAAGTACCTGCTTTGGAAAAACCACGGTGTGGCTATCCCCCACGACAATACGGCGATGGATCAGATCATCGCTTTTAACTTTCTCACCAAACTATTTATTGACGAAGTCCTGAAAATCGGTGGCAAGGATCAGCCAATTATCGCGCACTTCCACGAATGGATGGCGGGCCTTCCGATCCTTGACATCAAGCGGGACAGAATGCCGGTGAAGACGATCTTCACCACGCATGCCACCCAGCTGGGGCGTCACCTCGCGATCAATTCGCCGCTTTTTTATGCACACCTGCCTTTTTTTAAGTGGGAAGAGGAAGCCCGCAAGTTTGGTATAGAAACCGAAGCCACCATTGAATTCAAATGCGCGCAGAAGGCTGACCTTATCAGTACCGTCAGCGAGGTTACGGCGCGTGAATGCCGTCATCTGCTCAGGCGAAAACCGGAAGTGATCATGCCTAATGGTCTGAATATCCAGCGATTCGAAGCATTGCACGAGTTTCAGAACCTGCATGTTCAGTACAAGGAGAAGATTCACGAGTTCGTTATGGCTCACTTCTTTCAGTCCTATTCATTTGATCTTGACAAAACGCTCTACTTCGTGACGTCAGGACGGTATGAATACAAGAACAAGGGCTTCGACCTCACGATTGAAGCCATGAGCCGGCTCAATCAGAAATTGAAAAAGGAAAAAACGGGTGTAACCGTAGTGCTTTTCATTGTGACAAAGCGCGACTTCCACGGCATACGCAGCGAGGTTCTGCAGTCGAAAGCAATGATGCAGGAAATTCTGCAGAACGCACAGGCGATTCAACAACAGGTTGGCCGGCGCCTCTTTTATGAGAGCACCGTCAGGGAAGACACAAAATTGCCCGACCTGAATGAGTTTGTGGACGACTACTGGAAGTTGCGCTATCGACGGACAATTCAGTCGTGGAAAAACAAGAAGAACCCACTCGTTGTGACGCACCGGCTGGTGAATGAGGAACACGACGAAGTACTTGCGTTTCTTTCGGCCAAAAATCTTCAGAACGCTCCTGATGATCCTGTAAAGGTTGTATACCATCCGGATTTTATAAGCTCAAGCAATCCGTTGATCGGCCTGGACTACCACCAGTTTGTTCGGGGTTGCCATCTCGGGGTTTTCCCGAGTTATTACGAACCATGGGGCTACACGCCACTTGAGTGTATGGCAAGCGGACTGCCATCAATTACGAGCGATTTGTCCGGATTCGGAGACTACATCCTGCATCATATTCCCGACCACGATGACATCGGTTTGCATGTGGTGGAACGTGGCAAACGCACCTTCGACTGGTCCGCGAATCAGCTTACCGGCATGATGTATCAGTTTATTAAACAGCCGAGGCGCGCACGTATTATGCAACGCAATAATGTTGAAAACAACTCCAACATATTTGACTGGGAAAACCTTATCAAGCACTATACGGAGGCCTATCAACTCGTATTGCGGAATGAAACCGGGCCTTCGTCATGAGTTCTTAAGTTTCGGGTTGTCCTTGTGTCGCTGCGAATCCCGCGATGTCTTCTTTTCAAGATTTTTCTCAAATGCCCGTGTGAGGTCGACACCGGTCTGATTGGCCAGGCAGATGAGCACCCAGAGCACATCAGCCAGTTCATCAGCGAGGTCTTTATCGCGGTCACTATCCTTTCCGGCCTGCTCGCCATAAGTTCGGGCGATTATGCGCGCAACCTCACCGACTTCCTCGGTCAATATCGCCATATTGGTAAGTTCCGAAAAATAACGCACGCCATATTGTTTTATCCAGTCATCGACGCGTTTCTGAGCTTCCGTCAGTGTCATAGGGATTCAGTTTAGCAGTTGGTTAATCTTTTCGACGAAGGTACCGGGAACAGATGCTATTTTCCTTCTACCGTAATCGAAACAAAGGTTATTCGACTTTGCACGGGCGACTTCCCTTCCTTTTTCATGAACAACCTGATATAGCATCTCAAATCCGTACTTATGAAGATTATCTATTGCCAGACGGATGTCAAGCACATCGCCCATGAATGATTCCGATTTGTACTGGACAATGAAGTCGGCAATTATCTGGCCCACATCGCCGTCAATCCTGGCTTCGTCCCTGAAACCCATTGATTTGTAAAAGAGTACCCTCGCTTCCTGTAAAAGGGTTAAGACGGAATCATTTCCCAGGTGGCCGCCATAATTTATATCGGATGCGCGCACCTGTATTTGGGTTGAGAAGATGAACCGTTCCGGTAAGGTGATTTCGATTCTCATAACTTGTCGTCAAATCATCAATTCGTGTGGAATAAATGTACAATTTCAAAGGACGAAAAGATAATAAACACCGGGAAGGTCGATTAATCTTCTTGCAGGAGTCACTTCGTGGTACGTATTTTTATTTTTCTCATTTCTATGGACAAGGAATACACCACCTATACGGTAAACAGCTTCAAGGAATATCAGGACATTATCCTGACGATGCCGACCGATGAACTGATCCTTTATCGCGGCCAACCAATCGACAAAACCCTCCTTCCCAAGATTGCCCGTTATCCCGTCACCGACGTGGAAAAGGTTGAACGGGAAATGATTGCCGACTTCCAGCGACGGAGCCTTCATCTGATGAACAAGCATCCTGAAAACCTCCTGGACTGGCTTGCGCTGGCACAGCACCATGGCATGGCAACGCGCCTGCTGGACTGGTCTGAAAATCCGCTGATCGCGTTATGGTTTTCGATGCCACCTGTGGGAGATCTGTCCGCTCAATATTCGGTTGTGTGGGGCTTCCATGTTCCGGCCGGCGACATCATCAACAGTTCTGACAAAGCAGATCCTTTCGAAGAGGGAACCACAAAGGTCTTCAAACCCAACCACATCGTGAAAAGAATATCCGCGCAGTTCGCGTGGTTTACTATTCATAAACAGAACGAGGAGAGAAAGTTCATTCCATTCGAAAAAAATGTCGAGTACCGTGAACATCTTTTCAAGATCAAGGTAATGAGTTCGTGTTTCGGAGATTGTAAACGAAGGCTCCATAATTTTGGCATTAACTCAGCAATGATGTATCCTGACGTTGACGGGCTTGCGAAGCATGTTGAGTGGTTGTTCCTTGCAAAAAATCTCTGATCGCTGTGACGAGAATCTTTGAGCACACTGTGAAAGTGTGTCGCGTGTGACTTGCAGCTGACCAAAAAATAATGGAGCTTAGCCTGATCCAACCTTTCATTTTATGGCAGAGAATCAACGCTATCTGGCTCTCGATGTCTTTCGTGGGATGACGGTGTGCTTCATGATCATCGTAAATTCGCCCGGTGACTGGGCACACATTTATGCGCCCCTGCAGCATGCAAAATGGCATGGGTTCACACCCACAGATCTGGTTTTCCCTTCATTTCTGTTCGCCGTAGGAAACGCAATGGCATTTTCGATGCAGAAGTATGAAGCACTTGGCGAGTCGGTCTTCTGGAGAAAAACGCTAAAGCGTACATTTGTCATTTTTCTCATCGGGTTCCTTCTCTATTGGTTTCCGTTCTATAATTTCCGTACCGGCAGTTTTGACCCCATCAGCGAGACGCGAATTCCCGGCGTCCTTCAGCGCATCGCGTTGTGTTATTTCTTTGCTTCTATAATCCTCCACTACCTTTCTTTACGCGCAGCCGTATGGGTTAGCGCGCTCCTCCTCGTTGGATACTGGGCGATACTATATGCCTTTGGCGACGCGAATGATCCCTATTCGCTCGCGGGTTACGCGGGTAATGAACTGGATCTGCTGCTCTTTGGAGAAAAACATCTGTATCACGGCGAGGGTGTTGCTTTTGACCCGGAAGGACTGCTGAGTACCCTGCCCGCCATCGTAAACGTCACTGCCGGATATTTTGCAGGCCGTTTCATTCGTGAGAAAAGCAACAGTTATGAAACTATCGCGCGACTGATGATTGCGGGAGTGATCATTACGTTTGCTGCGCTGACGTGGGATATGGTGTTTCCGATAAACAAAAAGATCTGGACGAGTTCCTATGTGCTCCTTACTACCGGTATTGATTTGTTCATTCTTTCGTTGTTGATTTATGTCATTGAGATGCAGCGACGCAAGAAGTGGACATACTTTTTTGTTGTGTTCGGCAAGAACCCATTGTTCATCTATATTCTGTCGTCACTGCTTCTTACCGTGTTTTACATGATCCCTGTTGGCGATTCAAATCTTCAACGGTGGATTTACCGCGACTTCTTCGGAAGTTTCCTCTCGCTAGTCAACGCATCCTTCGCCTTTGCGATTTTCTACATGCTGATAAACTGGGCTGTCGGATACTGGCTGGATCGAAAACGCATCTATGTGAAGGTCTGAAAGTCGTTGCCGATCGGATTCGGTTATCGTATAAAGTCCCGCTGTTTCGGAGAAGAAGCCTGTCTGCGGGTATACGTCATCAGACTCGCAGAATGCCTTCTTCAAGAAAAGGCACTACGGTGAACTGGTCCGGCGTGAGACAGAAAAAGATGTCGCGTTCAATGCCCAGACGGGCAAGTCGTTGTACGTGACTGGAATTTTTCAGGAACCCGACAAGGTCATCCTTGGCAGTGTTGTACAGGTATTGCGCGGCCAGGGGCGCATCGCAAGCCGCTTGAAATTCATCCTTCAGTAGTTCCACCAATGCGCCGGCGAAAAGCGTATCCTCAAGATTAAACTTGCCTTTCCATCCAGCGCAGACAACGAGAACGTCGTCGCCGGATTGCCGCAAGTACTTTGCGACAGCAGTGAGGTTGAGGAAAGATCCAATGATAATGTGACGTGCTCCGAGGGATTTCACGATAGCCTGCGTACCGTTGGTGGTTGTAAATGCAATCTTTTTCCCCGCAAGTCGTGGATCCATATACTCGAACGGAGAATTCCCAAAATCAAATCCGTCTACTTTCTGTCCAGCGCGCTCGCCGGCCGTGTGAACGCCTTCTGATTTTAACGCGAGGCATTCATTCAGATCCGCAACGGGTATTATCCCTTGTATTCCATGCGCAAACGCCGTGGTCATACAACTTGTCGCGCGAAGGATGTCGACGACTACGACCGTCTTATCCGCGACCGGGTAGAGGTGCATGAGATCAGGACTAAGGGAAACGTCTATTGTTTTCATTAGCGACATCGTGGCGGATAGGTTTTGCAATTCTTGGCGAGATGCGCCGAAGCTGTGGCATTGCCCAGGAGGGATGCGTCACACCAATCTTCGCAGGCACCGCCGGGATTTGACGTTGCAAACCTGGCAAGCCCCCGGTTGTGGAACGAGTTGGAGTGATCCGGATTCAGTGCCAGCGCATCATTGAAGTCAGGGATCGATTCTTTGAACTTTTTGGTCTTCAGTAAGGCCGTGCCGCGTTTGAAAAAATAGAGGAAGTTATCTTTTTCAATGTCAAGCGCTTTGTTATAATATTCGATCGCCGTGGCCAGGTCGTTCAGGTGTTCGTATGAGTTACCGGCCTGAAAAAAGTACTCGGCTTCTTCGGGGCGTTCGCGGGTAAGGAAAAGGTAATCACTGAGAGCGGTCCGGTAGTTCTTAAGATTGAAACTGGCAATTGCGCGATTGTGACGCAGTGTAATATCGGACGAATCGTTTGCCATCAGGCTTTCGAGGATGGTCAATGCATCCGTGAATTGTCCGGTGTTAATGAAATGGACCGCGCGATTGAGAAGTTTCTCCTGTTCATCCTGAGCCTGGCACGGGAGGCACGCAAGTATGGATAGCACCCCCACGAAAATCACGCGTATCATATCAGCGGTGTTTTCCGAACAGTGGCCTTCAATGCCCGTCCGCGGACGTCAATGAATATTTCAGTGCCGGGGCTCGCAAATTCTATTCCGACATAACCAAGGCCGATGCCGGCTCCCAGCACCGGTGACATTGTTCCGGAGGTGACTTTCCCGATCCGGTTACCCTTGTCATCCATTATCGCATAGTCATGCCGTGGTATACCCTTGTCAACCATTCTGAACCCAACCAGCTTTCGCGAAACCCCTTGCTCTTTCTGCTTTTTCAGATTCTCGGAGTTGGTGAATTCTTTTGTAAATTTTGTGATCCATCCCAATCCGGCTTCAAACGGTGAGGTGGTGTCGTCAATATCATTTCCGTATAAACAGAAACCCATTTCCAGGCGAAGTGTATCGCGGGCGCCGAGTCCGATGGGCTTGATACCAAATTCTTCTCCAGCCTTGAAGATCGCCTGCCAGATAGTCTCCGCATGCTTGTTTGGAAGGTATACTTCAAATCCTCCGGCGCCGGTATACCCGGTGTTCGATAAAATAATTTCTGGGATGCCCGCGAGCTCGCCCACTTCAAAGTGATAATATTTGATGTCGTTCAACGCAACCGGGGTGAGTTTCTGAAGCGTGGCGATCGCCCTGGGCCCCTGAACCGCGAAAAGGCACATGTCATCGGAGGCATTGCGCATCTCAACCTTTTTTGTATTGAAGCCGGAAATCCAGTTCCAGTCCTTGGAAATATTAGACGCATTAACGACAAGCATATAGTGCTCCGGCGCAATACGGTAAACGATCAGATCGTCGACAACTCCACCCTCCCTGTTCGGCAGACATGAATACTGTGCCTGACCGTCGACAAGTTTGGATGCGTCATTGCTGGTTACCCGCTGAATAAGGTCAAGGGCGTCGGGACCTTTCAGTATGAATTCGCCCATGTGCGATACATCGAATACGCCGACTGCGTTTCGTACTGCCATATGCTCTTCGATGTCGGAAGAGTAGCGAACCGGCATATTGTAACCGGCGAAGGGGACCATTTTACCGCCGATTTGTTCGTGCAGCGAATTGAGCGGGATATACTTCAGTTCCATGGGCTTTCAATAAGGCCACAAATGTAATTACTTCAACCAAAACCAAACACTTATTAGGGATCTTTCTATGGCTGTTGAACCGTGGTCTGTAAACTGTCCGTTTTCGCCATTACATTAAGGATGTCCTCCTTAACCTTCGTGATGGCCAGGATCTGATCCTCGAGATACACGCGGGTTGCCTCTTCGGATTCTCCATGTTGTTCCGGCTTGAAGTTTCGCATCCAGTTCATCATGCCATCGTAAGCCTGATCAAGCTCGGCGAGAGTTTTCTCTAATGCTTGCCGGTCTTCAGGTGTAAGCTTTTCCGGCTGCGCGAGCATTTCCTTCACGCGCGATTTCCGCTTGTGTATCGCGCCCATCTTGGGCATAACTTCGTCATGGATCTTCCATGCTTCCTTTTCAAGCGACTGGTTGCTTTCGGACTGCAGGGGATCATTTTTCTCCCCGGACTCTTTCGGCCTGGAATTGCACGCGGTTATCAGAACAAGAAGTAACGCGGCCACTAGCGGCAATCGGATCTGTTTATTCATAGCGGTAAATGATGGTGATTCAACTATCAATTGGACCGTCAAATCTAATACATTGTGGTAACTGCCTGACTAACAATCATTAGTTTCTAAAAAAATTCAACAAAAAAAATCGGGAGTCTTGCAAGTCCGCCGTAATTACATTTATCTTTGAACGCTGTAGATAACGACATGAGAGTTAACAACGCGACATTTTACTTTTATTACTACTTTTTTAAATCCCCGGCGGGACTTTAAGAGTGGTGCGTTGTTAAAAAACAGATAACAAGTAACTCAGAAGTCCTCCGAACCGGGGGACTTTTTTTTTAGTCGCCTTTTTACGGCATAAGCGGATGGAAAATAAAATGGCAAAGAAGAAGAAACTACGTGTGGCAATTCAGGGCATTGCGACCAGCTTTCATGAGGTAGCCGCGTTGTCTTATTTCAAGGAACCCATCGAAACGGTCGAATGCCTTTCGTTTCACCAGCTATGCGAGAGCCTCAGTAACGGCGAGTCGGATTATGCTGTGATGGCGATCGAGAACTCAATTGCCGGAAGTATCCTTCCAAACTACTTCCTGCTTCAGTCGTACCATTTTTCCATTATCGGTGAACTGTATCTTCCTATACATATGCATCTCCTGGCGCTCCCGGGGGTTAAGCTCAAAGACATCAAGACGGTCGAGAGCCACCCCATGGCTATTCGACAGTGTGCCGAATACCTGCATGGGCTTAATGGTATCGAACTTCGCGAAAGCGATGATACGGCATATTCGGCAAAGCGTGTGAAGGAACTCAAGCTGCGCACCACGGCAGCCATCGCCAATGAATTTGCTGCGAAAAAATTCGGACTGCAGATACTCGATAAACGAATCGAAACGCACAAGAAAAACTTTACACGTTTCCTGATATTGACCAAAAGAGGTGAAGCAGCCACGGAATCGAACAAGGCCTCGTTATCATTTGAAGTTGCCAATGAGGTGGGTAGCCTGGCCGAGGCTTTGATGACGTTCAAACTCAACAACATCAACCTAACCAAAATTCAATCCATTCCGATAATCGGAAAGCCGAGTGAGTACTCCATTCATATCGATGTCGAATGGAAGCGAAGAAAGAGTTATGACGAGGCAATGCGTCAGGTTCTTCGGCAGGTAAAAAATCTAAATATCCTGGGAGAGTACAAGAAGGCGAAGATCGAATACAATTGAGTCAATCAGCATGATAAAGATAGAAACAGCCAAAAGAATCGCCCAGGTCGAAGAGTACTACTTCAGCAGGAAGCTGGCGGAAGTTCGAAGTCTCGATTCACCTGACTTGAGGGTCATCAATCTTGGAATTGGAAGTCCGGATATGGCGCCGGCGGAAAAATCCATAGACGCGCTGATCACGTCAGCCAAAAATCCTGCCCATCATGGATACCAAAGCTACAAGGGCATTCCGCAGTTCCGTCAGGCAATTGCTTCATTTTATAAACGCGTCTACAACGTTGCTCTCGACCCTGAGTCGATGATTCTTCCGTTGATGGGTTCCAAGGAAGGAATAATGCACATTTCCATGGCATTCGTAAACGAAGGCGAAGAAGTGCTAATTCCTAATCCCGGTTATCCGACCTATTCAGCGGTAGCGAACCTCGTAGGTGCAAAGGTGATTTCTTACGATTTGAAAGAAGATCGCAACTGGGGCATTGACGTTGCCGAACTGCGGCGCCGTGATCTCAGTCGCGTAAAGCTGATGTGGGTGAATTTTCCGCACATGCCTACGGGGCGTGTGGCAAGCCAGGCTGAAATGCAGGAGCTTGTTGATCTGGCCAGGGAGAATGGTTTCCTGATCGTAAACGATAACCCGTACAGCCTCATCCTGAACGACAATCCGCTTAGCATACTTGGCACTGAGGGCGCTGCCGATGTGGCGATGGAACTTAACTCCCTAAGCAAATCACACAATATGGCCGGGTGGCGCCTGGGATGGGTAGCCGGACAAAAATCGTTTATCGATGCTGTGCTCAAGGTAAAAAGCAACATGGATTCCGGAATGTTCCTCGGATTGCAGCACGCGGCGGCGGAAGCACTGAATGCCGGAGATGAGTGGTTCAGGCACTTAAATGCAGCGTATGCACAACGAAAATCCGAAGCGGTGAAGATCCTGAAACTCCTTGGATGCTCCGTCTCCGAAGGTCAATCCGGCCTCTTCGTCTGGGCGAAGGCCCCTGACCATGTGGCCGACGTGGAAAAATGGATTGATGAATTGTTATACGGCACAAAAGTATTCATCACGCCGGGATTCATCTTCGGAGAGGCAGGCAGACGTTATGTGCGCATCAGTCTTTGTTGTACGACCGAATTGCTTTCACAGGCGTACGATAGACTCGAAAAGTTTGTTAAAGACCGATCCGGTAATCCCGTATCAGAAAGGGCGCTGTCATGAGGACCACGATCGTAGGAGTCGGGCTGATTGGTGGATCAATGGCAATTGATCTCAGGAAGGCGGGCGTCGCGACCCATATCACCGCCGTTGACAAAGATTCGGAGAATGCAGCCCGGGCCCTTGAGCTGGGAATTGCAGATGAGATCGGCACGCTGGGAAATAGTCTTGCCGACGCGGACCTTGTGATTCTCGCGATTCCGGTTAATGCCTTGTCGGGCTTGCTGGCGGGAGTTCTCAACGATATCGGGGACAACGCCGTGGTCATCGACGCCGGTTCAACCAAAGGCAATATTTGCAGAGCGGTCGCCACGCATAGCAGACGGAGTCTCTTTGTAGCGGCGCATCCCATTGCGGGTACCGAAAATTCCGGCCCTGACGCCGCCTTTAGCGGGCTGTTCAGAGACAAGACGAACATCATTTGTGAAAAGGAAAAGTCTTCCGCCAATGCACTGGCTATTGCTGAGAAGGTATTCGAAAGCCTCGGAATGAATACCATCTTCATGGATGCCGAGGAGCACGACCGTCACGTCGCGTACGTATCCCATCTTTCCCACGTCAGCTCCTTTCTGCTCGGACAGACGGTTCTCGATATTGAAAAAGATGAGAAGAACATCTTTGCGCTAGCCGGGAGCGGTTTTGCATCAACGGTGAGGCTGGCGAAAAGTTCACCCGAGATGTGGGGTCCTATTTTCGAACAAAACCTCGATTATCTCAGTCAGGCGCTCCAGGAATACATCATGCATCTGCAGAAATTTCATTATCACCTGCTGAAACGCGACATGAACGCCCTTCACAAAATAATGTCGGGCGCCAACGAAATCCGCAGAGTGCTGGAAGGAATTGAACTCAAACAACGAAACGGAGTACCGAAATCATCAGAAGTAAAACAAACAAATCTTTAAACGAATATCAGGTTATGAAAAAAACATTGCATCTACAGCCGATTTCATCGTGGTTTCCCGCGCAGAACAAGCCCATTATCATCAGTGGCCCCTGCAGCGCCGAAACCGAGGAACAAACAATAATGACCGCCAAACAACTGGCTGCAACGGGTAAGGTACACGCACTCCGGGCAGGTATCTGGAAGCCGAGGACACGGCCCGGCCAGTACGAGGGATCCGGTGTTGAGGGTCTGCAGTGGCTGGCCCAGGCTAAAGTTGAAACTGGTCTTCCCATAACAACCGAAGTCGCGAACGCGGCACACGTCGATGCGTGTCTCAAGGCGGGAGTTGATATCCTCTGGATTGGCGCGCGGACCACTGTTAATCCTTTCTCCGTACAGGAAGTGGCCGATGCACTCAAGGGAGTGGATATTCCGGTGATGGTAAAGAATCCGATCAATCCTGATCTCGAATTATGGATCGGCGCACTCGAACGGCTCAATAAAGCAGGAATCACGAAACTGGCTGCTATTCACCGCGGATTCTCATCATTTGAGAAAGGTCCTTTCCGTAATGCGCCGATGTGGGATATGAGCATTGAGCTGAAAACGCGGATCCCTGATCTTGACATTATTTGCGATCCGTCGCACATCGCAGGCAACCGCGAGCTTATAGCGATGATTTCTCAGAAAGCGTTAGACCTCGATATGGTCGGGGTAATGATTGAAAGCCATATCAATCCTGACGCAGCCTGGAGCGATGCAAAACAACAGGTTACGCCTTCGGTTCTGGCAAAAATTGTAGACGGACTGGTCGTGCGTTCAGTTTCCAGTGACAGCAAGACATTCAAAGACACACTAAGCGTATTGCGCGAACAGATCGACCATCTCGACGATGAGATCATGCAGAAGATGTCGGCCCGGATGAAGATCTCCGAGAAGATTGGACAGTACAAGAAGGAGAATAACGTGACAATTCTTCAGGTTTCCCGATGGGAGGAAATCATCCACACCCGTATTGCGCTCGGGAAAGCGATGGGACTAAGTCCCGAGTTTACAACGGAGCTGCTGAAGCTGATTCACGAAGAGTCGATTCAGATCCAGACCCGCGTCATGAACAAGGTCGAGGAACGCGTTTAACAGGAATTTCTTCGTTTTAAGATTTGGAAGACCCCGCAACCCGCGGGGTTTTTTCATTTATGCAAAAGATCTCCCGAAATCATGTGTCGCCGTCGAGCCCACACCGGGAACAGCGCAAAAAAGTGTCATATCATACATACCGGGGTTTATTGCCTCTTTTTCGTTTCATGCGTGCGGCTATTTCGCTTATTTTATCAGGTTAATTGAATTTAGTTTTATGACACGATGTCTGTTAGTGGCTTTCTGCCTGACCCTCCATTTCGCTTGCTTTTCTCAAACCATCGAGCTTGTTAATTCCGGCGAGGCTATCAACGCCGGGATTGTTGCATACGATTCGGGAAATTACGAGGCAGCGATCAAATCGTTTCTGAGGGTGAATCCCCGCGACACGAATTACTCCTGGTCTCAGGCGGAACTTGCCCAGGCCTATAACGGCGCAAAGGAATATGACAAAGCTATCGCTCTCGTGGACGAGGCGGTGAAGGAGCCGTCTCCCAACAAGCTGATGCTTTTGAAAACAAAGGCGATCTCCCTGGACAAGGCAGGAAAGTTTGACGAGTCCGTAAAATTGTTCAGGGCGCTTCTTACAAAGTATCCAACCGATCAAAACCTGGTGTTTAATCTGGGTGTCACCTATTATAACAACGACAAGATCCAAGAAGCTAAGGATTGTTTCTTCCGGTCTCTTTCAATTAATCCTTATCACGGGGGCAGTCATCTCAACCTCGCTCAGATTTCCATGAACGAAGGCCGCAAAGTGCACGCCATGCTGAGCCTCGGCCTTTACATTGTGATCAACGAGCAAGACAATGCCAAGCTTGTTACACTCAACAGCTTTCTGGGTAATGAAATCCAAACCGAAGGCTCAATCGCCCCAACCGGGCCTAACGCGTTTGAGAAGCTGGATCAGATTATACGGGCCAAGCTTGCGATGGATAAAAGTTTCAAGTCAAGCATACCTGTTGAAGCGCCCGTGGTACGGCAATATGAATTGCTGTTTCAGCAGCTGGACCTGTTTGATGAAAAGTCGGAGGATCCCTGGATAAGACAGTATGTTCCAATTTATAAAGCTGTGCGAGACCAATCCATGGTATTACCCTTTATATACCATATGATCTCTTCCGCGAACAACGATAAAGTGAAATCTTGGAACAAAAAGAATGAAAAAGCTTTGAAGAACTTTTATTCCCTCGCGAACGCAGAAATAAAGAACCGCCGGTTACATCCCATACTTCCGGAGGACGCCGGGTTTGATAAAGAAATTTCAGGCTGGTATAACGACGACGGAAAGCTGACGGCCCTTGGGAATATGAACAGTGAAGGAAAGAAGACCGGGCGTTGGGTGTACTTTTTTACAAATGGCGAACGGTCTGCCGAAGGGATATACGACGGGCAAGGTCAGGAGACAGGTATCTGGCGCTATTACAATTCGAGCGGAATCCTGACCAGCGAGGAAAACGAAACGACCGGAGAAATTACCGCCTATTATCAAACCGGCGAAAAACGTGAACATTACTTCCTTAAAGATGGGAAAACCGACGGACCGGTCGAGATATTTTTCGAATGCGGAAGTCTGAAAGAGAAACTTACCTACCGGAATGGTGAGATAGACGGAGAGGGGACTCAGTACTTTGCCAATGGCGAAAAACGCACGGTTTACAATTACCGGAACGGTAAGGTGGACGGAAATTACAGCACGTTTTATCAGGATGGAAAAATAAAAAGCAAGTATCTGAACAAAGAAGGGAAAGCCAATGGACTGTACGAGGCCTTTCACCCCGACGGTAAGCTCGCCAGTTCAGGGCACTATCTGGACGACGAGCTTGAGGGCGAATGGAAGTATTATCATTCCAACGGACGCCTCAGCCGCACAGGCAAATACAGCAAGGGCCTCGGTGAGGGAGAATGGTCATTTTACAATCTGCGCGGTGAGCTGACAGAAAAGCGCGTTCTTAAAGGAGGAAAGTATAATGGTGACAATTCCTTCTATTATCGCGGTAAGCTCCAATACAAGTACACGTACACCGATGATAAGCTTGTGCGCGTGGTTTATTATGATGGCGATGGTAAAGTTCTTGGCGACTACGGGAAT